>JAPLCP010000020.1 GCA_026392155.1 Armatimonadota bacterium
GCTGGCCCGGTATTGAGAGTCATCTTGCCTTTGCCTGTGCTGCCTGGAATTTGGTGACGGATATGGCCACAGCATTATTTGGTGGCGACAAAAAGAGCATCAGTACGGCTTGGGTGCCGATTTGAAATAGCACCAATGGTTTGATAAGAACATAGTGCTAGTCACAGATCAGGTTGTCTTTGCAAGCATTTCTCAAAATGAAGTGAAGGCGTTTTTATTGGGTTGTCACTATATAAGTATGGATTCTGATAGAGGGGCCAAATATATCTTTGGCAAGAGTTTGGCAAAATATCGGGAATCGGCTAAGGGGGAATAGGGAGGCCCATTCATGGGTCTTGCCGCAACAGCGGGCCGCTTTAGCCGCCCGTCCCCAAAACGCCATGCGTCAGGTAAAATGGGCGGCATGGTGATCATTGAAGTAACCTCGACCGTGCATCCCGACAAGCGCGATGCGGCTCTGGAAGCCATGCGCGTGATGGGAGTCGAGACCCGCAAAGAGCCGGGTTGCCTGCACTACCGTTTTTATCAGGACATAGACGACCCCAATACGTTCTTTGTCTACGAGCGCTGGAGCGACGGCGCGGCGCTGGATGCCCACATGAAGACGCCGCACATGGATGCGTTTCGCAAAGTGGTGCCACCTGCCGTGGTCGGCCAGCCGATCTTTGCTCGCTATGATCTGGAGGATCAATAAACGATGAACCGACGAAGTCTACTCACGGGCGCTGCGGCGCTCACCGCATCGGCTGCCCTGGCGCAGCAACAGGAGAAGGGGAGTGCCTTCGACCGCTACAGCCCTGGCGCGGCGGTGATCCGCTACCCTGATCCCGATATTATCGCACTCGACAAGCGCTACGAGCCTCTCATGATCGGCAACACCCCGATTCAGCGGCTCCATACCGGCTCAATGTGGGCGGAGGGCGTGCTCTGGCATAGTGTCGGGCGCTACGTGCTCTGGTCGGACATTCCCAACTCCCTCCACCGCCGCTGGCTCTGGGAGGACGGCCATACGTCGGTGATCCGCGACTCCAACAACTCCAACGGCAACACGCTGGACCGAGAGGGGCGGCTTATCTCGTTTGAGCACCTCACCCGCCGCGTGGCCCGCCACGAGCACAACGGGAGCATCACGGTTCTGGCTGACAAGTTCAACGGCAAGCCCTTCAACGCTCCCAACGACGGCGCCGTCCACCCCGATGGTGGTATCTGGTTCACCGATCCCGGCTACGGTTCGATGGGCTACTACGAGGGAATGAAAGGGCCGCTAGAGCTCAAAGAGGCTGTCTATCGCATTGACCCGAACACGCTCAAGGTCGAGAAAGTCACCGACGAGCCCACGAAGCCCAATGGACTCTGCTTCTCGCCGGACTACAAGAAGCTCTATATCACCGACACGGGCGATCCACACTGCATCTGGGTCTTTGATGTGCAGAGCGGCAATAAGCTGGGCAAGGCAAAAGAGTTTGCTAAGATGACGATGGATCTTAATGGCAAGAAAGTCACGGGCAACGCCGATGGTATCCGCTGCGACACCGAGGGAAATCTCTGGGCATCCGCAGGCTGGGTCGGAGCGGGCTTCGATGGCGTCCACACCTTCGCCCCCGACGGCACGCGCATCGGCCAGATTCTCCTCCCCGAGATTGGCTCGAACCTCTGCTTCGGCGGCTCCAAGCGCAACCGGCTGTTTATCACCGCAGGCCAGTCGCTCTACGCGGTCTACGTCAACGCACAAGGCGCCCACTGGTGCTAACGCGCAGCACGGGCACGTAAACGAGCCCGCTGTTGCGGCAAGACCCATGAATGGGCCTGAGGGGGCTTCAGCCTCCTTGCCGCAACAGCGGGCCGCTTTAGCCGCCCGCTAGTCCAGCAGGCTCAGCACATCCGCTGTGTCGGTGAGGGCCTGGTCGAAGGCGGCGATGACTTTCTCGATCTGCTCGTCGGTGATAACCAGCGGCGGCTGGACGCGCATGATCTTGGTGTTGTTGAGCGTGTAGGCCACTACCACGCCGTTCTCCACTAGTGAGCCAATCGTGAGCTTTTGAATGTCGGAATCGGAGAACTCCACTCCGATCATCAGACCACGCCCTCGCACGTCCATGACGAGCTCGGGGTGCTTGGTCTGAATTCCCTTGAGCCCTGCCAGAAGTTTCTCGCCCTTGGTGCGTGCCTGCTCCGCGAGGTTCTCCTCACGCATGATGGTCAATGCCATGATTCCCGCCACGCACGCCGCTTCGTTGCCGCCAAACGTGCTGGTGTGCAGATACGGGTTCTCACGGAAAACCGCGTCCCAGACTTTGGGGGTTCCGATAATCGCGCCCACTGGCATCACGCCCCCGCCGAGCGACTTTGCGAGCGTCATGATGTCCGGCGCCACCCCTTCCCAGTCACAGGCGAAGAACTTCCCGGTGCGACACAGACCCGTCTGGACTTCGTCGAGGATGAGCAGTGCGCCGTGCTTGTCCGCGAGCTCTCGGGCGGCTTTTAAGTAGCCATCGGGGGGAATCCGAATCCCATTCTCACCTTGGATCGGCTCCAGCAAGATCGCCGCCGTTTCATCGTCGATTGCAGCAGTGAGAGCAGCCGTATCGCCAAAGGGAACGTGAACGAAGCCGGGGAGCATCGGAGCGAAGGGGGCTTTGTAGCTATCACGGCCCGAGGCGCTGAGTGCGCCCAGGGTCTTGCCGTGATACGAGCCCTCGGCGGAGATAATCTTGGTGCGGCCTGTTGTCATGCGAGCGAACTTGATCGCCCCTTCGAGGGCCTCGGCGCCGGAGTTGCAGATAAAGCTGTACTGCAAGTCGCCGGGGGTAAGCTCAGCAAGCAGCGCTGCTAAATCGGCGAGGGGCTTGTTTAAGAATGTCTTGGACGAGAGCGGGAGGCGCTGCATCTGCTCGGTCACGGCGGCCACGACGCGTGGGTTGGCGTGGCCTAGGGAGAACGTTCCGTAGCCGCCCAGACAGTCAATGTACTCGGTGCCATGGACATCCGTGAGAGTGGCACCCGTGCCGCTCCACTCCACTTTATCAAAGCCTGCGATCTTTAAAAGCGCGAGGGCGGTAGGGTTGACGAATTTTTGGTACTTGTCCGCGACATCGGCGGTGAGGGCATCTGGATCCATACTCATTATGATACCCGACGGTAAAATAGGTACGAAAAAACAAAAGGCCTGCGCAACAAGCGCAGGCCCTAAAAAGAGAAGACTTGAGGATTAGTCTTCCTCGGAATCCTCTGGGTCATCGCCGATCTCAATCCCATCAATATCATCCACCGAGAGCTCTTCTTCTTCCAGCTCTGCGAGCGAGATCTCGTCGCGCTCTTCTTCGGCTTCTTCCTCTTTGTCCAGCTCTGCCAGGCGCAGCAGATTCGCGGCCTGAGCGGCAGCGGTGCTGGACTTGGAGCGAGCGTGGTCGGAGACGAAGTTGACATTGACCTGGGCGTACCAGTTCGGAATCGAAGGAATCGGAATGCCCGTGGACGAGCAACGGACTTCTTTTACTTCGTGCTCGTCGGCTTCCAAAAGGTCTACAGTTTCTTTACTCATAGTTTTTATTATAGGTCGGTCGGTCTGCGTGGCTTATTGGACTGTGGCGCGGCTGCGGGCGGAAGGAAGCCGTTGATCAGCATCAACGCACCTGCCACCAGATAGAGCACCCACTCGTAGCCCCGGTGCGGACGGCCCGGGTCGAAGACCATCTTGCCCTGCAAGAGAAATCCCGCTATTCCAATTCCCAGCAAGATAATGCCAAGCAGGTTAAACGAGTTCCACCAGCGAATCTGTTTCATGATCGCCTCATTCGTCCCAGTTTATCACAAGGAGTTCTTTCATGCACCTACGCGCTCAAGCCCCGGTTCGTCTTGATTTTGGCGGAGCCTGGACCGATGTGGATCTCTACGCGCAAGAGTTTGGCGGCGCGGTTTTCAATGCCACCATCAATCACTACGTCACCGGCGAGCAAAATGTTACCGACGAAGGCCTGCAAGTTCGCTACGGCTTTGAGCTTCCCACGGGCTCCGGGCTAGGAACCTCGGCGGCGCTCAATGTCTGCTGGTTCGGCCTGATCGGCGGAAAAACAGACCCCGATCGGTGCAGAGTCGCGGAGCAAGCCTACGGTTTAGAAGCGCTGCTCGGCATTCTCGGAGGCCGCCAAGACCAATACGCGGCGGCCTTTGGCGGCTTCAATCTCATGCGCTTCGGCGGCGGTTCAAACGTCGAGGTTGAGCAGGTTGCCCTTGTGCCCGACGTTGTTACCACACTCGAAAAACGTAGCGTCTTAGTCTACACCGGGACGCCGCGCCTCTCAGGCAACATCCACGAGAATGTCTGGGGTGGCTTTCGCAGCGGGCGCAGAGAGACCGTCGCCGCGTTCCACGGTTTAAAAGAAGTCGGTCTCGCCCTGCCCGAGGCGCTGAAGTCGGGGGATTTTGCGGCATTTGCGGCGCTTCTCGCACAGAACTGGGAGCATCAAAAGAATCTCGATCCCAGTGTCTCCAACGCCCAGATCGAGAAGCTCTTTGCCGTTGCTGAATCGGCAGGAGCTATCGGCGGCAAAGCCTGCGGCGCAGGCGGCGGCGGTTGTCTGTATTTCGTCACCGAAGAAGGCACACAGCTCGCCGTCGTCAATGCCCTCGTCGCTGCTGGGGCTCGCTACATCCCATTTCAGTTCGAGAGTGCGGGGCTGCAGGTCGCCGCCGATTGAAAATCGGCGTCTGCAGTGGCGCAAGCGCCGCAAAGCCCGTTCCGGGCTGGGGAACTGAGGGGAAGTTTGGGGTGATGAGATGCGAATAAGAGTACCTTGGTTGGGAATTCTTGCCGTGGCGAATGTCGTTTTGTGTGGCTGGTCTCTCGTGAGCTATCTTCACCTGAACCTACGTGTTACTCTTGCCAATGATCAGACGCGGCGTATCGTGGTACATCGTGACCAGGCACTGGCTTTGAAAAAGGAAGATGGGATTGGTTCCCTCTGGTGGATTGTCAACGAGTACCCATCAGGAACAAAGCAGATCAAGGGCTCAGTGCTGGATCAGATGGTGGAGCGCCAGCGAGCCGCTGCCGTTCATGAAGTACTAGCCCATCTGCGCAAAGAGACAGGCCAGAACTTCGGCGATGACCCCAATGTCTGGATCGCCAAGTACACTAAAAACTAATCCCACTCCCAGCCCGGCACGGGCTTTGCGGCGCGGAGCGCCACCCAGACGCCTCGTTCACGGGGCGGTAAAATGGCGCGAGGAAAAAGTATGAATATTTCGAGAAACGATTCAGTGGTGCAGGATGCCATCTTGGTGATTCACGGGGGCGCGGGGACGATCCTTGAGGAGAATCTTACGCCGGAGCGTGAGGCGCTCTGTCATGCGGGGCTACGGGCGGCGCTGGAGCGGGGCTATGAACTCTGGAAGGGCGGTGCCGATGCGCTGACCATCGTGGAGCAGACCGTGCGGGTTCTCGAAGACGATCCTATCTTCAATGCGGGGCGTGGGGCGGTGCTCAATGACCAGGGAATCGCGGAGCTGGACGCGTCCATCATGCGCGGGATTGACCGAATGGCTGGCGCGATCACGGGCGTCACCACGATCAAAAATCCCATCTCGCTGGCCCGCGTGGTTTTAGAGAAGACGCCGTTTGTCTTTCTCTCGGGCCTCGGAGCGGAGGAGCTGGCGGCGACTCTGGACGAGATCGAGCAAGTCGGGCAGGAGTATTTCTTCACCCAGGAGCGCTGGAATCAGCTCCAGGCGCAGCGCAAGACCAACTCCGTCTCACTCTCGGAGGACAATAAGTTCGGAACGGTGGGGGCCGTGGCGCGCTGCAAAGAAAATCACCTCGCGGCGGCTACCAGCACGGGCGGGATGACCAACAAGCGCCACGGGCGTATCGGCGACAGCCCGGTGATTGGAGCAGGCACCTGGGCCGAGGACGCAACGTGCGCTATTTCTGCCACGGGCCACGGGGAGTTTTTTATCCGCGCTGCTGTCGCCCATGAGATCTCCGCCCGAATGCGCCACGCCAGAGAGTCGCTTGGAGTCGCGGCCAACGCGGTGATTCATGGTGAGCTGGAGGCAGGAACGGGCGGTGTGATTGCGCTCGCGGCCAGCGGCGAGGCGGCGCTTCCCTTCAACACGGCAGGAATGTACCGAGGGGTGATCGCCGCCGACGGAACAATCGCGACGGCGATCTACGGGAGACGATAAACCCGTCCTAAAAAACGATATAGCTGCCA
>JAPLCP010000068.1 GCA_026392155.1 Armatimonadota bacterium
CTGCCTCACGCGACTTCGACGCCAAGATCGAGGTGGGCTGGGATCCATGCCATGTCCAGATAGGAGGCATCTCCGTTCAGGAAGCACGCACGGGCGTGAGGCCCGACGGATGAGGCACCCCAAGCAGGGCGGGAACCAGCAGGGCTTCGACGCGACGGGCTATCTCCTGACGAATCGGGGCGGGATCGGTAATGCCAGAGACCACCACACACTCCGCGCGGTAGAGATCCAGCGCCACCCACACACGCATCAGGTGGTGCGCCAGCTCGTGGATAAACACACGCCAGCGGCTTGGCTTGGCAAGCCCCGGCTGGAGCATCATCTGCGCCGTGTCGGTCTCATGGAACGGGCCGACATAACCGCCAGGGTCCAGCAAGGAGTTGTCCCAGATCAGCTTGACACCAAAGTCGTCCGCCAGGCGCTCCAAGCTCGTGCGGCTGGCCATCAGCACCCGAAGCCGTGCCAGAATGTAGGAAGCGATCTTGCGCGCCACGCTCTCCGAGTCCTCAGGAGTGAACCGATACAGAAACTCCGAGGACTCAATCCCGTCGTGAAGCTCATCATCGAAGTACCGCTCCGGCTCTCTATCGCACCAGGGCATTACTCCTCCAGATCAATCACCATATCGGGAGTGATTTCCATATCGTTCTCCGCCGCAAGACGTGCCTGCTCCGCCTCGGCCTCCGCAATCTCCTCACGAGCAAACCGGGAGCCAATCACCCCACGGGCGTTCAGCTTGCGCAGGGTCTCGGCCATGGTCTTGCCCGCCTGGACGGCCGCCTCACGGATTACCTCACGCTCCACGGGATCGAAGTCGGAGTATCCCTCGATGTGCCCTAGGATCGTCTCGATATCCGGCTCGTATGTCACCTCGGGAGTGGTAGCGGCAAACCCAGCCAGACGCAGCAGCTCCCGCGAGAGCCGCTCCCGCTCCGACGGATCGCTCACATCCTCCGCCAGCGCCGCTTCGAGCTTGACCACGTTCTCGCGCTTCATGCCGTGCAAGCCGTTCTCGATGTTCGAGAGCGACGCATGGCTCACCCCGGCCCGCGCAGCAAGCTGCCGAATCGAGAGCCGCCGCCGCTCACGTTCACGCCGGAGCCACTCGCCCAAAGAAAGTTCGTCGTCCATTGCCCTACCTACTTGACAAATTGTCTATTCCATATTACCATACAAACATCCGTTTGATAAAACCATTGGAAGGATACCGTAAAGATGACTCTCTCTCAAGACCCCAGCGACGAACAGATTCGCCGCATCGCACGTGCCACGCTGATTTTGCTCCAAGCAGACCTGCGCCGCGGCGTAAACGCAGGAAGCCCCGAGGAGGCACATGCATGAAGAAACCCACCAATCGCCCCCTGCGCTGCGCCATCTACCTGAGGTGCAGTACCGACGACCAGAAGTACGGCGACTTTACCACCATTGATACCCAGCGCCAGATCAACCGCGAGCATGTCACCAAGCTCGGCGGCGAGATCGTGGCCGAGTACAACGACGAGGGCCGAACCGGCACCAACCTCAAACGCGCCGATTGGAAGCGGATGCTCGCCGATGCCGCAGGCAAGCGCTTCGATACCGTTGTGGTCACCTACATGAGCCGCCTCGCACGCGGCGAGGTCTACCACGTGGCCGAGTACCTACTCGGAGAAAGCAAAGTGGAAGTGGACATGGTTTACGAGGACTTCACGCCCGACATGGCCGGGCAGATGAACAAGAATCTCAAGATCTTCATGGATGGGATGTACCCCAAGCAGGTCAGCGAGTGGACAAAGACCAAGCAGGCTCAGATGGTCAAGATGGGCTACCACACGGGCGGCGTGCCCACGTTCGGGTTCTGCTCAGAGCCTGTGCCCGGCATGACCGACACCCTGCTCCCTGGCGGCAAGGTAAAGCCCGCCCCACGGCGGATCATCCCCCACCCCGAGCAAGCGCCGCACATCCTCAAAGCCTTCGAGATCTTCGCCGAGTTCGACAACATGGGTGAGGTGCGCCGCTACCTTCGCCGCGAGGTGCCCGATTGTACCTGGACTGTGGAGCGCATCTCCAAGCTCCTGCGCAACGACAAGTACATTGGGGTGGCACGCTTCGGGGAGCACATGAACCCCACTGCCCATGAGCCGATTGTCTCCCCGGAGCTCTGGGAGCAAGTCCAGGCACTACTGAGTAACCCAGAGCGCCGCCGCAACACCCGTTCCGAGGGCTGGGCCGAGGGCCGCCAGCGCGACCCGATGACCTACTACCTCAAGGGGCGGATCTACTGCAAGAACTGTGGCTGCCGCATGACCCCGGCGGCGTTCCGTGGCCGAACCACTATTGTCTCGTACTACCAGTGCATTCACGGCACCCAGTACGGCGCGGACTGCCCAGTCAAGCGGGTGAACGCTGCCACGCTCCACAGCACCATCCTCGGAGAAGTGCAGCGCTGCGCCGAGCACCCCTCTCGCCTGATCCGTCTCTACGAGTCTGTGGCCAAGAACCTGCCCTCTCCCAGCGAGACCCGTGAGGAGATAAAGCAGGCCAAGAGGAACCAGCGCGAGACCGAGAAGAAGATCGAGCGCATTATCGAGGCGATTAAGGTGGTGGGTGGCTCGAACGCCCTAGCCGAGGAGCTACGCATCCTGGAGGCACGGCGTGAAGAGTGGATCAAGCGGGTTGAGGA
>JAPLCP010000043.1 GCA_026392155.1 Armatimonadota bacterium
CCGCGAATTGCGAGAGCGAGGAGGGTGAGGACATAGGGGAGAGCCAGAAAGATCGGGTAGGGAATGTGGAGCGTCCCTTGTGCTTGGAGCCGTGTTTGCCAGACATCGGCGGCGGCAAAGAGGAGCGCGGCGGTGAGAACACCTAGGGGATTCCAGCGGCCAAAGACGACCACGGCCAGCGCGATAAAGCCCCGTCCGCCGGTCATCTCCTCGGTGAAGGTGTTGGCGATCCCAATCGAGAGCGCCGCACCGCCGATGCCGCAGAGGGCTCCGGTTGCCAGTACGGTGAGCACCCTCAGACGGTTCACAAAGACACCCGCCGCTGCAACGGCCTCAGGTTTCTCGCCCGCCGAGCGCACCATCACCCCAAGCCGCGTTCGGTAGAGCAGCCACTGTGCCACGGGAATGAGCATCAAGCCTAGGAGTGTGATCGCGTTGATCGCCGTGGAGCTGTCGCCAAAGAGCACAGGGAGCGTCTTGACCTCCCCGGAGATCTTGAGAGCTCGGTAGAAAACGCCCGTTGCGCCCAGGGCTAGAAAGTTTATCGTGGTGCCGACAATCACCTGATCGCGCTTCAGGGCAATCGCAAAAACGGCAAAAACACCCGCCAGCGCCATGGAAGCCAGTGCGGCGGCCAAGACCCCCAGATACGGCTGACCTGTCGCCGCTGTGACCAGCACCGCGACCAGTGCCCCGACCAGAAGCAGGCCCTCTAGCCCAATATTGACCACACCCGCCCGCTCCGCAAACACCGCGCCAAGCGCTGCCAGCAGAACCGGCGTCGCAAACGTGAGCGTCTGGAGGATCATTTTTCCCCCCTAACCCCCGCTGCGCGGGGGAAATCCAAGGAATCGGATTCATTGTTGTCCCCCCGCTGGGCGGGGGTTAGGGGGGAGGCGCTCATCGTCCGCGCTCCCTCAGCCAGCCGTAGGCGAGCACGGTGAGAAGCGTGACCGCTTGGAGCACTTGAATCACCACCGACGAGACGCCTGCGCTCTGCACTTCTGTCGCGCCTGCTGTAAGCGCCCCGAAGAACAGCGCGGTGAGAATCGTCCAGAGCGGCGAGAGATTGGCGAGCAGAGCAACGGCAATGGCGGTGTAGCCGTAGCCCTTGGAGTACGGGTCAGCCAGAAAGTAGGTCACGCCACAGATTTGGATCGCCCCCGCCAGCCCCGAGAGGGCTCCCGAGAGCAGAAATGTCCCCCAAGTGGTCTTGGCCACCGAGATTCCCGCCGCCTCAGCGGCCTCTGCCCCCGCGCCCACGGCACGCAGGGCAAATCCTGAGGCTGTCTTGGCAAGATAGGCCCAGATAAGAACCGCAAGAACCAGTGCGATCAGAAAGCCCTGATGAAGCTGTGTCCCCGGCCAGAGAAACGCTAGACGGCTGGAGATGGCGAGCTTATCGGACTGAGGGTACTGCTTGACAGCCTCTTGCAGCGGCCCGCGTACCATCCAGGCCACGAGCTGGATCGCCACAAAGTTCAGTAGCAGCGTCGAGAGAACTTCCTGCACCCCGCGCCAGAGCTTCAAAGCCGCCGCCAGCCCCGCCCAGAGCGCCCCACCCAGTGCGCCCGCAGCTAGCGCGAGGGGCAAGAGAAGCGGAGCCGGGAGCTTCTGCGTCCCGGCCCAGATCGCAAAGACCGCGCCTAAAAGAAACTGTCCCTCGGCCCCGATATTGAAGAGCTTCCCCTTAAACGCCAGCCCGACCCCCAGGCCCGTGAGCAAGAGCGGTGTGGTCTGAACCAGCGTGTTGGCGAGGCTATCTTTGGAGCCAAACGCCCCGCGAAACAGCGCCAGGGCCACCGCAATCGGGGAGGCTTTCGCCGCCATTATTACCGCTGCGAGCAGTAAGAGGCCCCCAAAAATGCAGGCCACGAGCTTCACGCCGCGCCTCCCATCAGGCGGCCCAGCTCCTCACGCGGGGTCTGTGGCGAGACAATGCCCATGAGCTTGCCGTCAAAGAGCACCGCCACACGATCTGAGAGCGTGAGCACTTCGTCTAGCTCGGTGGAGATCAGCAAGATCGCCGCCCCGGACGCCTGCGCCTCACGAAGGGCTCTGTGCACGTAAGAAATCGCCCCGACATCAAGGCCACGCGTCGGGTTCACGGCGATCACCACCTTGGGCTCGCCTGCCAGTGCCCGTGCGATCACGACTTTTTGCTGGTTCCCCCCCGAGAGACTGCTGGCTTTTGCGTCGGGGCCTTCGGCGCGAATGTCGAAGCGCTGGATCAGCTGCTCGGCACGGTTGCGCAGCGCCCTGGCATCGAGAAACGGCCCACGACGAAAGCCTGTACTCTCTTGTACACCAAGCGTGAGGTTCTCGGTGATGGTCATCGAGAGCGCCAGGCCGCGCTTCTGACGATCCGCTGGGATCACCCCAATCCGGGCATCACGCACCGCTTTGGGAGTGGGGATAAGCGCGACTCCCTCTACCCGAATCTCGCCGCTCTGCGGCTTTGCCATCCCCGAGAGGCAGTCTGCAAGCTCGGTCTGACCGTTGCCATCCACGCCCGCAAATCCAAGAATCTCGCCGGGGGCGACCGTAAACGAGATGTTTTGAAGCTTGCCCCAGGTGAGGTTCTGGATAGAAATTACCTCTCCCCCTTCCTTTGTCGAGGGAAGGGGGCCGGGGGTATGGGTTTGGGAAAGGGGCTGGGGGGGCTGGCTGCCCACCATCGCTTCCGCAAGCACTCCGGCATCACACTCCGACGTGAGTAAACTTGCGACGACTTTCCCGCGCCGCAGAACGGTGACGCGCTCGGAGAGAGCGAGAACTTCATCGAGCTTGTGCGAAATAAAGACGATTCCCTTGCCCTCGGCGGCGAGCTGGCGGAGCGTGGCAAAGAGCTCGGGGGTCTCGGTGGGGGTGAGGACGGCAGTGGGCTCGTCAAAGATTAGGATTTTGGTTTCGCCGCGTAGGGCTTTTAAGATCTCGATACGCTGCTGCGTCCCCACCGGCAGGCTCCCGGCGAGCGCATCCCAGGGGAGGCTCCAGCCCAGCTTCTCGGCGAGGGCTTTTGTCTCCGTCAGCACGTCTTTAATCGGCCAGGAGAGCGGGCCGCCCTTGGCCTTGTCAGCAGACAGGAGCAAGTTCTCGGCGACAGAGAGCGGGGGGACAAGCAGAAAGTGCTGGTGTACCATCCCAATTCCCTGAGCACTCGCGTCGGCGGGGGAAGTGAAGCGCACGGGCACATCGTCCAGCAAAAGCTCGCCCTCAGTCGGTCTCAGGAGGCCCGAGAGGATGTTCATGAGAGTGGACTTGCCCGCGCCGTTCTCACCGAGCACGGCATGGATCTCGCCTGCACGCAGGTCGAAGTTCACCGAGTCGAGTGCCGTGAAGCTGCCAAAGCGCCGGGTGAGTGCGCGGGCTTCCAATAAAACTCTCCCCTCCTCCCAGGATTGGGAGGAGGGGCAGGGGGAGGAGGGCACTCTACGGCGCAACCTTACCGGCGATAAGATCGGCCTCGGCGGCGGTGATCTTGGCTTTTAGCTCGTCGGGGACTTTTCCAGCGAACTTGTCGTTGTAGTGCAGCCCGACCACTTTCTCTTTCAGGCCGTAGCTAAACGCGCCCGTCGCTTTGCCGTCTTTGATGGCCTTGGCGGCGAGCAGGTAGGCGGCTTGCGCGTCCACTAAGAACGAGCCGAGGTTCTTGGGAGTGGCTAGGTCGTCTTGCGGCGCATTGGCCCCGATAAACATCGCATCGGCCTTGTCCGTGACAGCCTGCGCGACGCCTTGGCCAGCCGCGTTGGCATTGTGGTGGAGCACGTCCACGCCACCGTCTAGGAGCGCTTGGGACTGTTGCTTGGCCTTGGCAATATCATCGCCGCTGCCGGTAAAGACAATCTTGACTTCCGCGTCTGCCTTGGCGGCTTTGACGCCTTTCTCAAACGAGGCAAACGCTTCTTTCACAATGGGGATCTCACTGCCGCCTACACAAGCGACTTTCCCCGTCTTGGTCATCCCGCCTGCGAGCATTCCCGCTAGATACGTCGCCTCACCCGCCTTGAACTGGATCGGGGTGAGGTTAGCTGCCGTCGTGCGGCCCCCAACGACGACAAAGAACGCCTTGGGGAACTCCTTGGCGACACTTGCCGCGGCATCGTCGTACTCGGAGGCGTGGAAGAAGATTAAATTACAGCCCTTTTTGGCCAAGTCTCTTGCGGCACTCGCCACACCCGCTTGGCCCGGGTCTTCAATCGCGGGAACCGTCTCCGTGCCCGGAATCTCGCCCTTGATCTTCTCCACACTGTCACTGGCAAGCTGGCTCCAGCCCTTGTCGTTGATCTTGCCGGGGGTGATCAGCCCGATCTTCAGCGCCGCAATCGCCTCTCCTGAAGCGGCGGTAGGTGAGGCTGCTGGGGCGGCTGGGTCTTTGGCAGGCTCTTGCTGGGCACAGCCCGCAAAGAGAACACCAAGAGAGAGAAGCGCACAGAAGCGCCGTCGAGAAGAGATCATAGAAAAACTCCAATACTATCGTGAGTTGGTTCAGGATACCTTAACTCACTACGGCGTTCAAGAGTTCCGTACTTTCGGTGAAGGTAAAGTCACTTTTGCATATCTGAAAGAGCATGATGCGGAAGATAGTGTGTTTAGGGGTTTTCGTTTTGTTCGCTGGCTGTGGTGGCAATGTGGCGCAGACGACTCAGGAAAAAGAGCTGCAGCGGGCTCGGACAAGCTGGTCGGCGAAGAACCTGCGTTCCTATAAATTTACGGTGCGAAAAGTATGTTTCTGCCCTGAGGAGTACACCCGCCCGGTGACGATCACGGTGCAAAACGGAGTGGCGACGGACGCACCCGAGTACCTGAAGGCTTATGACACCGTGGAGAAACTGCTGGACACACTGGAGACGGCACTGGAGAGCAAGGCGGAGCAGGTAGACATGGACCTCACGGGCGATGGCTGGCCAAGTAGCTTCTACATAGACTCAAGCAAGATCCTCGCCGACGACGAGTATAGTGTCATGGTCACGGATCTGACGCCGCTGTAGCCCGAACTTGCTCGCCGATGATAAGACCGCGCTCTTTCGGCCAGGCTCGCGCTGAAAAGCTCAGTGCCGGTGTGGGTGCGCTGGGAGCTACGTCGGGAGAACAACCAGTCGAGCCAGGAAACTAGTGAAAATATTATGCCCCTGACCATTGCCGCTGTAGGAGACATCATGCTGGGAAGCGACTGGCCGTCGCCGAAGCTGCCCCGCAAGAATATTCTACTGCCCGCCGCCGCGCCGCTTAAAGCCGCTGATATCGCCTTTGGGAACTTAGAAGGCCCACTCTGCGATGGGGGCACCGTGACACCGGGCAAGGCCAACGCCGCGCACAGCTACGCTTTCCGCACGCCAACACGTTATGGCCAGTGGCTCAAAGAGGCGGGCTTTGATGTGCTCTCGGTGGCCAACAACCATGCCAGTGACTTTCAGGCGATAGGCCGAAGTCAGGCTCTGGGCACGCTCAAGCGGCTAGGGATCGCGGCGGCGGGCTCTGCTAGCACCGCCGTCGTGGTCAAAGGCGTGGCGTTTCTGGGCTTTGCCACCAACCAAGTCTCGCCCAATCTCAACGACATTGCCACTGCCCGGAGGCTGGTGGCGCAGGCACGAAAACAAAGCCCACGGGTTGTTGTCTCGTTTCACGGGGGAGCCGAAGGCGCCGCATATCAACACGTCCCCAAAGGCGGCGAGAGCTTCTACGGCGAGTCACGCGGCGAGCTCCGAAAGTTCGCGCACGCGGTGATCGATGCTGGAGCGTGTCTGGTGATCGGGCATGGGCCGCATGTGCTGCGGGGACTGGAGCTCTACAAAGGGCATCTGATTGCCTACTCGCTGGGCAACTTTGCGACGTATGGTCGTATGAGCCTAGGCGGCCCGATGGGCTTGACCTGCATTCTCAGCGCCACACTCGACGATACGGGGAAGTTTATCAGTGGCCAGATTCATCCGATGGTGCAGCGCTCGCCCGGTGGGCCGCAGCCCGACCCGAAGAAGCGTGCGGTTGCTGTACTCAAGGCGCTCTCTCAGGCGGATTTTGGAAAGAGCGCCCCACGCATCGCTGCCAGTGGCTCCCTGACTACTTAGTTTGTGATGCGCTTTTCTCAACCCCCTCCCCAAACGCCACACCCCGTAGCTCACCGACCATGCGCTCGGGGTGGCTGAGTGCGTATTTTCCAGACATGCCATTCTTTAACTTTGGCGCTGTTGTCTTTGATGTGGACTCGTGGGCGCGGCTACTCTCGCTGGCACAGCCACAGGAGATGCGACAAATGCGAGCCACTGAGGGGATCAGAAGAAGACGCATGGTGAAAAATCTTCACTCTCTCCGGCACGGGAGGCGGGTAAAGGTTGCAGATCGCTACAGATCGGGAACTCAACTACGCATAATTACGGTATACTGGAGGACTGTTATGCGACCCATAATCCCGATTTCCCTTGTTTTAACTGCCGCGACACTTGGTGGCGCTCTCGTGCACAAGACCCAGGCGGCACAGCCACTCCCTCTCTTTACGGAGATGGAGCGCAAGGCGCTGGTGGAGTTCTGGAACGCCCCAGGGCGCTACACGGTTGAGGTGGCTCCTGTGGCACCGGGCAAGCCTGGGCCCTGGACAGTGCGGCTCACCCCCGAGGGCTCGATCTGGTTTTTAGCCTACCAGCGTGCCGTCGCGGGGGGCAAGAAGATTCCGCCCAGCCAGGTCGTCAAGGGAGGTGTACCTGAGTGGGAGAGCTGGATCGAGGCCAAGATCGCCTGGGACAAGTTCCAGGCTCAGAAGCTCGCCGATGCCGCTAATGGAACGACTCAAGTTGCTGTTGCTCCCAAAGGCCCTTCGCCTCTTCCAACACAAGCGACTCCCCCGCCGTATCCGGGCTCGGCTCCCGCAGCACTGCTCAGCGCGGTCGGCAACCCGCCCGCGGCGTTTCAGAGCGCCGTCACGCCGCTTCAGTACACGGTACGCTTCGACGAAAACGACGAGCCGTATGTCTACCGCGACAATGTCCGCTTTGACAAAGACCGCTTCGCCTACTACCGGTTTGCGCGAGGGGTTGTCTCGTACGGTAAACGCGTCAAAGACATTCCCGAGAACGAGCTGAGTGTCCTCTTCAACGAAGCAGGTTTCTCCCCGACAGAGCGCAAGTGTTTCTCGCAGGTCAGTGCTCTGGAAGGCGGCTTTGAGACCACCCAGACCTACGACACGGGCTATGTCTCGGTGGGCTTTATCCAGTTTGTGACCATGGCCGATGGCAGTGGGGAGCAGGATCTCTGTAAGGCGCTGGCGCTGGAGAAGAAAGAGAACCCGGCGGCGTTTCAGCAGGACTTCCGGCAGTTCGGCCTGGACATTCAAGCCGACCGTACCCTGACCGTGGTTGACCCAGCGACCGGCGCGGAGCTCTCGGGCAAAGAGGCCGTGGATAAAATTATCGAAGACAAGCGCCTCACGGCTATCTGGCAGCGCGCGGGCCGTCGTAGCGCGGCGTATCGAGTGGCACAGATCAAGCAGGCAAAAGCCTCATACTGGCCGGAGAACGACCCGATCACCGTCACGCTCGCCGATGGCACCAAGCTTACTGGAAAAGTGGGTGATGTCGTCAAGAGTGAGGCGGGCTTGGCGACACTGCTTGACCGCAAGATCAACACGGGCAATATTCGTCCGTTTGTGGACGTGATTGCCAAGACCATGATCGCCAACAAGCTCACCAACCTCACCGATGTTGCCAAGTACGAGAAGCCCATTGTCACCGAGCTCGCCTACCGCCGTAGCTTTTTAGACGAGCCGACACTAGGCCAGCCACCGGCACCGCCTAAACCAAAAGCAACTCAGACCGCACGGGGGGGGCGTTTTGATCTCTTTGTGTGGCTGAGAGATCTGCTGCGTTAGTAGAGATATGTTATCCTTGTGAAGAAGATAAAGCACCCGTTTTCCGCTCTCTCGCACGGCATCGGGGCCTTGCTGGGGATCGTGGCGCTGGTGCTTTTGTTGGTCTGGTCGCGGGGGGAGCCGTGGCGTACCACGGCGTTTGCAATCTATGGTGCGACCCTGATCTTGCTCTTCACGGGGAGTGCGCTCTACCACAGCCTGCTGGTCTCGGAGAAGGCACAGGACGTGCTCTATGGTTTGGATCGTACGGGCATCTACTTGCTGATTGCGGGCACCTACACCCCACTCTGCCTGCTACCCCTGCGTGGCAGCTGGGGCTGGACACTCTTTGGGATTATCTGGGGGCTGGCAGTTGTCGGAATTGTCGTGGACTGGGCCACCCAGCGCCGCGCTCCGCACTGGGTTCAGGGGCTCCTTTTTATTCTCATGGGCTGGTGCTTTCTGATCGCCATCGTCCCCATCGTCAAGCTTCTTACCGTCGCGCAGCTCACTTGGCTGGTGGCGGGAGGGGTGATCTACTCCCTGGGAGCTGGGATCTGTGTCAAGTACCCGTTGCCCAAGCCTGGCAAAATCTTCCACTACCATGATCTCTGGCACGTGATGGTGCTCGTCGCCAGTGCCTGCCACTTTGTCTTCATGAGCTTACTGTAAGAATACCAATGACTGAATCTGAGTTTCTCAAAGCTGCTACGACGGGTGGTGAAGCCGCAGCACAAGCGGCGCTAGCTGTGAATCCGTCGCTTGCAGATGTAAAAGGTGTGGATGGCACGCCTGTCTCGCTTCTGGCGCTCTACCACGGACGCAAGACGCTTGCGGAGGCGATGGGCGAGCTTCGACACGAGACGCTCTCGATATTTGAGGCGGCAGCGCTAGGGCGGATTCGCGATGTATCTGTGCTGTTGCACTTGCACCGGGATCGGGCTTTTGAGTATTCACTCGATGGCTTTACGGCACTGCACTTAGCCGCGTTGTTTGGGCATCACTACTGTGCCAAGCTCTTGCTGGAAGAGAAGGCGGATCCAAATGCCGTGAGCAAGAACGCGATGCAGGTGACGCCACTCCACTCCGCCGTGGCGGGTAAAGATGAGTC
>JAPLCP010000218.1 GCA_026392155.1 Armatimonadota bacterium
AAAGCGCAGAAGACGACAACAGTACAGGGCACATGTTCTACCCCAAAGCCAGCAGGTGTTGTTGTCTCTCCTGCGGAGGTCTCCGAACCGGAATCCGAGGCGGTTACGGAGGCTGTAGAAGCGGGACTGGATCGGAACGCCGCTCGTCGAGCGGTCGGGGAGAAGCCTTTGGAGACGGTGAGGAGCGCGGTCAGAGCAGCACGAGCTTACGCGGCCAGCCATGAGGTACGAAGCCTTCCTGCCCTTCTCGTAACGGCGATACGTGCCGGGTGGCTCGCGCCCGCGCCGCCTTCGAGCCACGGCAGTGACCGCGGTAAACGGCCTGTTCGAGTCATGGCTGCACCGGCCCAGACGCGTATAGAGACGGCACCACCCGACAGCTCGGCGGCGGCGTGGGAGGCACTCTCGGAGGATCATCAAGCAGAGCTTCTGGCTCTGGCACTCGCTGAGGTTCTGGCAGGTGGCACGGAGCCGGAGAAGTCCCTGGCGCGGCGGCGTGGGGCGGACTCGCTTCCGGTCGTGATGCGAGCGAAGCGACTGGCGAGAGAGCGGGCCCGGAGAAGTCCCTGGCGCGGCGGCGTGGGGCGGACTCGCTTCCGGTCGTGATGCGAGCGAAGCGACTGGCGAGAGAGCGGGCCGAAGCCCTTGGAGCCAGCGATGCCAGGTATGTTAAACGCCGTTTAGAAGTGAGCCATTCAGCGCCGTGAAGAACTGAGCCACCCCAAGTCAATTCACGGGCATTTTACCCTCCTTCGGTAAGCCTGGCTTGGAAGCACTTAGTTCTGCTTTAGATGGGCTCGGATCCATCACCGTCATACCCGCTTGGCGCTTCTCCTTTAAGCGGTAGCTCTCCCCACGAATATTCACCACGGTCGAGCGATGAAGCAAGCGGTCAAGGGCTGCCGAGGCCATCACGGCATCACCTGCAAAGATCTCACCCCACTCCCCGAACGACTTATTACTGGTCAAAATCAACGACTGGTTACGATCGTAGCGGTGACAGAGCACCTGAAAGAGCAAACTGGCTTGTGTCGCATCCAGTGATAAGTAGCCCACTTCGTCCAGAATGAGCACTTTAGGATGAACCAGCTTCATCATCTCGCGGTGAAGACGATTCTCCGCAAGAGCACTCGACAGGCGACGAGCCAGCTCCATTGCATTAGTGAAGTAAGCGCGGTGCCCCATCGTGCAGGCAAGATGCCCCAAGGCTAAAGCCAAGTGGGTCTTGCCTACACCAGGTGGCCCCAGGAAAATCAGGTTCCTGCCTTCACTCAGATAACGGCCCGTTGCCAGCTCGTCAATCAAGCGACGATCCAAACCAGGCTGAGCCGCAAAATCGAAGTCGTCTAAGTTCTTGAGCAGGGGAAACTTGGAAAACTTGAGATTGATTTCCACAGCCCGTTTATGCCGAGCACTGACTTCGCCTGAAAGCAGCTCGGCTACCAAGCGCGTATATGACCAGTCTCCAGCTGCGGCCTGCTGGCAGAGCGTGTCTAAGTGCTCAGCGGCAACACTTAGACCAAGGCTTGCAAGGCCATGAGCAGCCTGCTCCGAATGGAGAACCTCAGTAGACTTCTTAGCAGTCATATGACCTCCTCCTTCGTCAGTGACTCTTGAATCTCCAGGACAGCATGTTCATTTTCAAAGATTTCGTAGCCTGAGAGAGGGCGAGTCTCAACCTTTGGAGCACTGGAAGCGGTGATTTTGAGTTTAGGCAAAGAGCTTGGTTGAACTGTTGCTAACTTCCAAAAGGCGGCGATGTGCTCTTTCTGTGAGGAACTCTCGCCTGCGCGAACAGGACTGTG
>JAPLCP010000104.1 GCA_026392155.1 Armatimonadota bacterium
AAGGAAAAACCATAGTGTGTACCTTCACATCTGACAGCGATTATAAAGATATTCTACCTGGCGGACTAAAAGCCGCCAAACGACAACCGCACGAACAAGGTATCATCGAGGCATGATCGCAGAAATTATTTCGTTCGGCACCGAGCTTCTCCTTGGGCAGATCGTGGACACCGACGCGGCGTATCTGGCGCAGAAGCTCTCCCAGTGCGGGGTGAGCGTCTACAACCGGGCGACCGTGGGGGATAACCTGGAGCGGGCGACGGCGGCGCTGACGCTGGCGCTCTCCCGGTCGGATATCGTGTTTTGTATCGGGGGGCTGGGGCCGACAGGCGACGACCTGACGCGCACGGTGATCGCGGCGGCGCTGGATGCTCCGCTGGTGCGCGACCCAGCGCTTGTGGCGCACCTGACGGCGTGGTTTGAGAAGCGCGGCTACACCACCAGCGATGCGATCTTCTTGCAGGCCGATGTTCCCACGGGCGGCGTGCCCATCCCCAACGCCAACGGCACCGCGCCGGGGCTGTGGGTGGAGAAAGACAGCAAGACCGTGGTCGCGCTGCCGGGGCCGCCCAATGAGTTCGTCCCAATGGTGGACAACGAGATTCTTCCGCGCCTGCAAGGCACGGGCTTTGTTATTTGTTCACGGACCCTGCGCATTGTCGGCATGGGCGAGTCCGTCGCCGAGGAGAAGACCGCTGATCTGATGGCCGCCGCGAACCCGAGTGTCGCGCCCTACGCCAAGCCCGCCGAGGTGCATTTACGCGTGACGGCAAAGGCCGCGAGTGCCGACGAGGCCGAGGCGCTGATCGCACCCGTCGCCGATGAGATCAAGGCGCGGCTGGGGAGCGTGGTCTACGGCGAGGACGATCAGACGTTAGAGGAAGTCGTCGTGCGACTCTTGGAGGCGCAGGGCAAGACGGTCGCCACCGCCGAGAGCTGCACGGGCGGCTGGCTGGCGCAGCGCATTACCGCGATCTCTGGCTCGTCGAGTGTCTTTCACACCGGGGTGGTCACCTACGCCAACGAGAGCAAGACCGGGCTCTTGGGCATTCCAAGGGCGCTGATCGGAGCCGTGGGCGCGGTCTCCCCCGAGGTCGCCCGCGCCATGGCCGAGCGCGTGCGTGACCTAGGGCAGGCCGACTTTGGTGTTGGCATCACCGGGATCGCCGGGCCGGGGGGCGGCAGCGACGACAAACCCGTCGGCTTGGTCTACATCGCGGTAGCTGGCCCCAGCGGCACCGAGCTCACCAAAAACATCTTCCCCGGCCAGCGCGCCGACGTACGCTGGCGCGCCACCCAGACCGCGCTGGACATGCTCCGCAAGCAACTGATCGGATAAAATACTGCCATGAGTGCCAATCCATTCCCTTTTCGTTGGAGTGTTGAAGCCTACGAACGCGTCGTTGCGCTCGGGGGCTTCCCTCAGGAAAAACGCGTCGAGCTAATCGAAGGAGAGCTTGTCGAAATCATGCCGCAGAAGCCTGCCCACCGTATTACCGTGAGCCTGATCTTGCCTATTGCTCTGAGCTGGAGCGGTGACGGCCACCATGTTCTGTGCCAGTCGCCGCTGCGCCTAGTCAACAGCGTCCCTGAGCCCGATATTTCCATCGTCGCAGGCCAGCCCCGAGACTACGCTGCAGCGCATCCGACCACAGCCGCTCTTGTCGTTGAGGTCTCTGACACCACCTTGGAGTACGACCAGACCGTCAAAGCTGCGATCTACGCGGCGGCAGGCATCGAGGACTACTGGATCGTCAATATCAACGAGCGCACGGTCGAGGTGCGCCGCCAGCCCGGCCCCAGCAGCTATCGAAGCCTGCAAACCTACACCGAGACAGACACGATTGCCCCACTCTTCAACCCTACCGCCAGCATCCTCGTCGCCGATCTGCTGCCCTAACGACACAGTCCCTCTTCCCGCGAGGAACGAGCGATAGGGGAGATGGCTAAAGCATGGGGAGATAGCCCGAAAATTCTTTTTATTTTTCTTTCCGCTTTGCCCACTTTCCCGTGAGTTTGTAAAAAGATAGGGTATAGTGTAAAACATTAGTTTGCCATGCGTTTATTTCTTGCCATAGAACTGGAATCTCACCTTGCGGATGCACTCAGCGCACTCCAACAGCGCGTGCAGGAGCGTGCGCCGGATGCCAAAGTCCGCTGGGTCGAGCCGGAGAACTTCCACCTGACGGTTCAGTTTCTGGGCGAGGTCGCCGAGTCGTCCCTGCCCGGCGTAATCGAGGCCTGTGATTTTCTCGTGCCTCCCCGCGCTGATTTCCGGATTCAGGTTGCCGGTGCGAGTTACTTCCCGAAAAAGGGGCCGCTCAAGACCCTCTGGGCCGGTATCAGCGAGGGCTCTGAGGAGTGGAAGCTGCTGGTGGAAGCCGTCGAGCCGTGGATGGAGCCTTTGGGGGCGCCCAAACACGGAGGGCTGGTGCCACACATCACCTTGGGACGTGTGAAAGAAGAGAGTGAGTCGCTCCGGGCCGCCATGCAGGCCGAAGCACTCACGGACTGCGGCGTGCAGTGGGCGCGACGCTTGACCCTCATTGAGAGTTTTTTGGGGCCGGAAGGAGCGACGTACGACACGCGTGGCACCTGGAGCTTCAAGCCAAATTTCTGATAAATAAAAAAAATCTAATGGATTTTATCAGAATCGCGGTCTTTGGACCGTTTTAACCGTAGAAAGCCCCCGCGGATAGCGGGGCGACGGTAAGGAGTTTGTGATGGATAAGGATAAGGCGCTCGATATCGCGCTTGCGCAGATCGAGAAACAGTTTGGTAAAGGTGCAATTAGCCGGCTCGGGGAGAAGACCATCGAGCCTATTGAGTCCATTCCAACCGGGGCACTTGCTCTGGATCTGGCACTGGGAGTCGGGGGAATCCCCAAGGGACGTATCATCGAGATCTACGGCGCGGAGTCGTCGGGCAAGACCACGGTAGCGGCACACATCGTTGCCGAAGCCCAGAAGCAGGGCGGGATCTGTGCCTATGTGGATGTCGAGCATGCCGTGGATCCCATCTACTTCAAGGCGCTCGGGGTTAACCTAGACACACTACTGATCTCTCAGCCAGGCACCGGGGAAGAGGCTCTAGAGATCGTGGATGCGCTAATTCGCTCCAATGCCATCGCGCTTGTGGTTCTAGACTCTGTTGCTGCCCTTGTGCCTAAAGCTGAGATTGAGGGCGACATGGGCGACAGCCATGTTGGTATCCAGGCCCGCTTGATGAGCCAGGCGCTTCGCAAGATCACCGGCTCGCTCAGCAAAACCAACACGTCAGCTATCTTTATCAACCAGCTTCGTGAGAAGATTGGGGTCATGTTTGGCAACCCCGAGACGCAGCCCGGTGGCCGTGCCCTGAAGTTCTACTCATCGGTGCGACTTGATGTCCGCCGTGTCGAGACTCTGAAAATCGGCAATGATATGGTGGGAATCCGCACTCGTGTCAAAGTCGTCAAGAACAAAGTCGCGCCGCCGTTTAAGCAAGCGGAGTTTGACATCATGTTCGGCCAAGGGATTTCCCGTGCAGGCTCGATCATTGATATTGGCACCGAGCTCAACGTGGTCACCAAGTCTGGTGCGTTCTACTCCTACAAGGGCGAGCGTCTGGGACAGGGCCGCGAGAATGCTAAGAAGTTCCTAGAAGAGCATCCCACGACGATGGACACCATCGAAGCTGAGATTAAGAACTCTGGTGTCGCTGATGATGTTCTCTCCCTCGGAGCCACAGCGGGAGCTGCTGCCGCCGAGGAGTAATCACTCTCTGGTATAAGTTCAGGTACGATAGGGGCATGCTGAAAACGCTTGCCCCTTTTAATTTTTCAGACCGAGCCGCCGTACAGGCTGCGTTTGTTGAGTGTGAGACTCTGCCGCTGATCCAAGGTTGGCACTCTGAGTTAATCGGCTTGCCTGCGACAGCACAGCTCGGGTGGCGTGAGGGACGGATCTGGGCGCTGGGAACACTGACCGATGCCGATGTCTTCAACGAGGCGACGGTAGACAACCAGAACACCTGGGAAATGGGTGATGTCTTCGAGGTCTTTGTACGCCGCTCAGACTCTGATGCCTACACGGAGGCGCACGTTACCCCAAACGGAGTTCGTCTGCACCTGAAGTTTCTGAATCGCGCCACGATTGCCTTAGCGCGTGGTGGGCAGCTCGATGGCGACACGCTCAAGTGCGATCCCAATGAGATCATTGCCCACGCCTGGCGCACCGAAGAGGGCTGGGTGGGGCTACTGGGCGTTCCTGTGGAGGCAGCCCCCGGCGAGAAGATCCGGGTGAGCGTCTGCCGCTACGATGCCCACCGCGACACAAACACAGAACCCGACGTGGCCTCAACCTCCAACCATGCCGAGTGCGACTTCCACCGCCCCGACGACTGGCCCGAATACACCGTCCCCGCCGGTTGAAACCGGCGTCTGCAGTAGCCTTCGGCTGCAAAGCCCGTGCCGGGCTACAAATATCCCCAGCCCGGCACGGGCTTCGCGGCGCTTGCGCCATTGCCGACGCCTCATTTCATGGGGCGGCTAAGGCCGGTTGGCCTCGACGATCTGGGCGTTGAAGATGCCATGAGAGCTAGAAACCGTGACGCCATTGCCGACGACGCAGTTTTCCAGATACGTCCCAGCTTTGACAGTCGCGCCCTCCCAGAGAACGGAGTTTTTGATGACTGCCTCAGCCTCGATAACCGCGTTTTTGCCAACCACCGTGTACTCGGAGATCGTGCCATGAACCGCTGCGCCTTCACAGACAAAGCAGTTCTCGGCGATGCGCTGACCTGCTGGAAAGACCACTTTGACCGTGCCGTCTAAACAATCGCGCTGGGCTTTTCGATAGATCGTGAGGTTGCCTACATCTTCCCAATAGGCATTGGTGGGAACAGCAAGCATCGGCTCACCAGCGGCTAAGAGCGCGGGCAAAACGTCTTTGCCAAAGCCGTAGAACGTTCTGGCAGGAATCGCATCAAAGACGCTCTTCTTAAAGATATAGACGCCCGTGTTGGCGAGGTTGGAGAATGCCGTACCTGGGGCAGGCTTCTCCTGAAAGCGCGTGATAAAGCCGTTCTCATCCGTCACGGCGATCCCAAACTGCGAGGGATCCTCGACGCGCTTGGCTCCAATGGTCGCGGTGGCGTTTTTCGCCTTGTGCTCCGCGATAATCGCCCCAAAGTCCATGTCGGAGAGATCGTCGCCGCCGACTACCATAAACGTGTCGTCGTCGGAGTCTCGGAAGAACGCCTCGCAGCGCTTGACGCCGCCTGCATCACCCCAGAGCTCGTCCTCGAGGGAGTACGAGACGTTCACCCCATAAGCGGAACCATCGCCGATGCTCGCCATGAGCTTCTCGCCCAAATACTGAACATTGATCATGATCTCCGTCACACCATAGTGCTTCAGGTGATCCAGAATATGCCCGATCACGGGCTTACCAACAACGGGAACAGCGGGCTTGGGAAGGGAGCGCGTGAGGGGATCCAGCCGCGAACCGATCCCTGCGCCTAAAACCATAGCTTTCATACTGCTTGCATTATGGGTTAAACGGGAACATAAGGAAAGCTCTTAGAGTTAAGAATAGCGTGAAAACTGAAATACTTATGGGAAAGTCGGTCCTCATTACCGGCGCAACGGGTGGAATTGGGCAGGCAGTCGCGCTACCCCTGGCACAGGCAGGGGCACATCTGACGCTCTCGGGACGCAGTGGTGAGAAACTAGAGGCACTCGCCAGCCAGCTAGAGCAGCTAACGGGCACACGCCCGAAAACGATTCTGACAGACCTTGGCCGGGCACCTCAGGTAGAGAAGCTCGTGACCGAGGCGGCAGGAGAGACGGGGCTCGATATTGTGGTGAATGCGGCAGGGGTTGGGCTGATCAAGGCGCTGGAGAATATCACGCCTGAGGAGATGACGCTCACGCTGGCCGCAAACCTCTACGGCGCGATGCTGCTCTCACAAGCGGCGGTGAAAGTGATGACGCCGAAAAAGTCGGGGCATATTCTGCATGTCGTGGGGATTTTAGGGAAAGCTCCGATGGCTCAGGCCAGTGTCTACTGCGCCAGTAAGTACGGCCTGACGGGTTTTTTGCAGGCGCTTCGTGCAGAAGTTTCCCGCCGGCACAACATCAAAGTGACGGGGCTCTACCTGGGCGGCGTGGACACTCCGTTCTACGACAATCCCGCCATCGAGATGAAAGTCCAGCGCGACAAGATGCTCTCGGCAAGTGATGCGGCGGAGGCGATTCTCTACGCCCTCACCCAACCCGCGCATCTCGTGCTAGGCGAGCTCACGCTCCAGCCCGAGAGTCACCAGCTCTAAGCTACGTGTTGCGCTCGACGATATAGCGGGCGATCTCACGCAGGGGCTCGGCGGACTCTCCAAAGATCTCTAAAGCAACAAGCGCCTCTTGCTCGGCAGCACGGGCGAGGCGCTTGCTCTCGTCCAGCCCGACCAGCTTGGGGTAGGTTGCCTTGTCGTGCTTGAGATCGGAGCCCGCGGGCTTGCCCAGCGTAGCATCATCGCCGGTGACATCCAGAATATCGTCCACGATCTGAAAGGCCATGCCGATTTTTTCGCCGTAGTGGGCGAGCGCGGCTTGTTGCGCTACGGAAGCATCCAGCGCACCGGCGACAACGCTGGCTCGCAGGAATGCTCCGGTCTTGTGGGCATGAATCCGCTGGAGCTGCTCCAACGTGACGACCTTGCCTTCGGCTTCCAGATCTTCCGCTTGGCCCAGACACATCTGGCTACAGGCACGGGCTAAAAGCACCGTGTGCGTGGGGGCAATCTCGAAGGCAAGTGCTTGGAGTGCATCGCCTGCAAGAATCGCGAGAGCCTCGCCGTACTTGACATGACAGGTGGGCAGACCGCGCCGAAGATCATCATCGTCCATCGCGGGGAGGTCGTCGTGGATGAGTGAGAAGGTGTGGATCATCTCTAAGGCGCAGGCGGCGGGTAACACTTGCCCTCTATCACTACCCACGGCCTCGGCGGCGGCGATACAGAGTAGCGGACGCAGGCGCTTGCCGCCTGCCAGAAGTGAGTAGCGCATCGCCTCACGGAGCGGCGAGCCATCTGCAGGGCAGAGCTGGTCTAGGGCAGCATTGACATGGGGCGTGTGAACCGCGCCCCAGGCTTCAAAGCTCATTTTCTGACACTGCGCTCGGCGGCGGCGACGGTCTGCTCCAAGAGCGTGGCGATGGTCATCGGGCCGACGCCGCCGGGAACGGGTGTGATGGCACTTGCCACGGCGGCACAGCTCTCAAAATCACAGTCGCCCACATCGTGGCCACGGCCCTCGACGCGGTTGTAGCCTGCATCTAAGACCACCACGCCGGGCTTGAGCATGTCGCCGGTGATCAGCTCGGGGCGACCCACAGCGGCGACCAAAATATCGGCTTGGCGGGTGATCTCGGCGAGGTTTTTTGTCTTGCTATGACAGATCGTCACCGTTGCGTTGGCATTGAGCAGCGCGATGGCCATGGGTTTACCTAGAATCACGGAGCGCCCGATCACCACGGCGTGCTTACCTGCGGGGTCTATGCCGTAGCGCTGCATCAGGGTCATCATGCCCTGCGGTGTGCAGGAGACAAAGCTTGGGTGGCCCAGCACCAGATCACCTAAACTAGCCCGCCCGATTCCATCGACATCCTTGGCAGGATCTACAGTGGCGAGAATCTCGTCCTCATCCAGTCCCTTGGGCATCGGGTGCTGTACCAGAATTCCATGGACGTTGGGGTCGGCATTGAGCTGGTGAATGCAGGCAAGAACTTCCGCTTGCGTCGCATCACTGCCAAAGACATGCTCAAACGACGTGATTCCTGCCTTGGCACAGGCCTTGCGCTTCATCGAGACATAGGTGATAGAGGCGGGATTGTCGCCTGCGAGGACTGCGGCAAGGCCGGGAGTTATCCCATGAGCCACTTTAAGTTTTGTAGCGCGGGTGGCTACTTCTGCGCGGATCGCTTTGGCAGTAGCGGCACCATCAAGAAGAATAGGTTCAGACACGGTACAGCATTGTACCGTGTCTGAGCGGCTAATTAGCGCAGCTTGAGCACATCAGGAGCTAGCCGGAGATCTTTGAGCAGCGCCGGGTTAATCACGTAGACTTGGCTGGCAGCCTTCACCCAGATCGCGCGATAGCCGACATTGTGGCAGCCGTACTTGGCGTAGAAGTAACCCTTCTCGGTTCCGTAGTCACACTCATCACCCCAGCCAGAGCCCCAGGAGTTCTTGACGATCCACGCGCCCTTGTCATCGTCCCAACCTACCAGCAGAACGGCATGATTGGAAGCGTTGTTGCTGGGATCGACATGATCAAAGACTCCACCGGTGTAGGCCTTGAGATTATTATCTGAGTAGATACCAATCGTGATAGGCCCATGCTCACACAGTGCTTGCTTTAGTTTCTGAACGGAGGGAAGAACGTTAGATTCATCCACAAACCCCCAGGCAAGTGCATCGTAGGGGGTCGCAGAGCTGGAGGGAACACTGGTTGAGGCGGAGCCTGTGTAGGGGGCAGTGACCTCAGCGACCGTTCCCTTACTTGTCAGCCAGGCGGCGGCATCGGCACGATTCCCCCCTGAGGTCGTTCCAGCACCGCTGTAGGCGATCATAAACTGCTCAGAGCCATCTATGTTGATACTGTTACGTACGAGCCAAGACGACTCTAGAGCCGCTGTCACAGCAAATGCCCAGCAAGTGCCAGCCGGTGCTTGGTTGCGAATGCTGGTAACCTTGCCTTGCTTGCGCCAGTCCCACTTCTTCAAACTAGGGTTGGCAACGATATTGAACTCGTAGATCTTTGCACGGAGCGCTGGCTT
This sequence comes from Armatimonadota bacterium, assembly GCA_026392155.1. Lineage (GTDB taxonomy): Bacteria > Armatimonadota > Armatimonadia > Armatimonadales > Armatimonadaceae > Armatimonas. The sequence goes on from JAPLCP010000104.1 coordinate 8,817, forward strand.
GGCTTTGACGATTCTCTCGCGTTCTTCTTTATCGAGGTCGAGGATCTTCCGGGAGAGAGGGGCTTGCTTTCTGGCGATGTCTCCAATGTTAGTAGGAAGAATCTCACCGTAGAGCTGGCTGTCTGGTTTATCTAGGACATCGGTGGCCCCGACAGTGAAAGAGTACTTATTTTTGGCAATATCTGCGCGTAGCTGTGTGAGTTGGAGTTTGAGGGGAGCGGAGAGCCTGAGCTCTTTCTGCGCGAAAATCGCTTGGTTCTTCAGTGCGGGCTGTGCGAGGGCAGTAAGCCCACCGACACTGACGAGCAGAATCAGCATACTCCGTCGAGAGAGTTTCTTATTGGACATGCCAGGATTATTCCATGGGGAGGGGGGCTACTAAACCTGTATCACTCTCCGTGAGGGAAATCTCACTCTCGCTGATACTCTCTTGGGCGCGGATCAGCCCGCCGATGACGCCATTGATAAACTTTGCAGCTTCCGGGGTGGAGTACTTTTTAGCAAGCTCGACGGCTTCATTGGCGACTACACCATATGGGGCTCCTGAGAGATCAAAGAGAATCTCGGTAGCAGCGATGCGTAGGATATTGCGGTCTACAATTGTCTGCCGGTCGAGGGGGTAGTGGGTTGCGTGCTGCGCAATGGCGATATCGGCATCATCTTGGTGGGAGAGTGTCCCATCTACAAGCAGACAGCTAAACTCCGCCGCTTCTTCATCAAGCTTGTTTGCCTCGACCGTTTCTTGCTGGGCGATATCACGTGGAGTCTTGCCGACCTCCATCATGTAGAGGATACGCAAGGCCGTTTCACGTGCGGCTCGTCGGGAGGAGGGAGAGGGAGTTTTCGCCATAACGCGGCTATTGTATCGCATGGCCCTCTGCCGACTTTAGGGTGTGGCAGGAACAACCAAGCGCTGACCGGGTTCAAGCTGCCCATTAGGGTTGCCATTCAAGGCGGAGATAAGGGCGATATTGTCCATCGTCGAGGTGCCTTTAGGGCAATAGCGCCTAGCGATGCTCCAGAGGGAGTCTCCCGGAGCAACCGTTACGACTTGCGTTTGTGTGATCTCTGGCAACCGAATCGCGGTTGCCTGTCTCTCTCCTTGAGGGGAGGCTGAGCGTGCCACCCGCGCTGCTAAAGTGATACCAATGATCGCCAGAGTGATCCAGACAAGCCGACGGTAAAACCGTCGTGTCCGTTGGCGCTGACTCGCGCGCACTCTCTGTCTCGCATTGAGATAGAAATGTTTCTCCTCATCACTCCAGAAGCTACCTCTATTCTGACTTTGCCACACCATGATTGCACTCACCTTCTGGCTAAACACTCCGCTGCTACATGACAAAACGGAAAATCCATTTTTAGCAAATTTTCGTTCGCTTTTGCTAGTATATCCGTTCTATTTTTGTTTGTCAACCAAGTGTTTGCTACTGTGCATTTTTCGTTTTTCTTACTCCATATTGATGCGTAAGTCTGGTCTGAGGTTCCTGCGTTGTGATAGAACTAACACCAGTGAGACTACTGGGAGTGGATCTGGGAACGAAGCGTATTGGGATTGCCGTCACCGATGAGCTGGGCTTCGGGGCTTATCCACGCGCGACTCTGGCACGGGCACGCTCACGGGCCGAAGACATTGCGGCGATTTTGTCTTGGGCAGAGCGCGAAAGCGTCGAAGCAATCATCATTGGTCTGCCGCTGAGCTTCCAGGGAACCAAGAATGACTGGGCACTCCACTGCGAAAAATTCTCCGCGGCTCTCGCTGATGCAACCAACTTGCCGATAATTCTTCAAGATGAATTTCTCTCGTCGCAGGAAGCACAGGCGGATCTGATTGCCGCCGGTGTCTCACGAAAGCGCCGCGATGCTGTGATTGATCAGGCCGCCGCCGTACGAATTTTAGAAAGCTATTTAAAGAGCCAGTGAAGAGATGTATCTGGGCCATCGCGGCCTTTATTGTATTAAGTGGCTGTGGCGGCGATGGACGCCCCGCTGCGGGGCCAGGTGCGACTCCCCTTGAGGTCAGGATCCCCGAGGGCGCGAGCATTACTCGTGTGGGCCAGCTCCTCGAGGAGAAGCATGTCATCCGCTCTGCAAGCTACTTTAAGCGCGTCGCAACCGGGACAATTCTCCCCGGACTCTATGCCTTCTCGCCGTCGGACTCCCCCGAGGCGATCTACCAGAAACTCGCTCGTGGTGATGTCTCTTCGATCAAGGTCACGTTCCCGGAAGGCTTTACGATCAAGAAGATGGCGGCGAAGCTTATCGAGAGAGGCGTGCTGACCGACGACACAGAGTTTTTGCAGCTCACTCAAGGGCTTGAGGGGCAGCTCTTTCCGGATACCTACGCGTTCTCCAAAACTGTCACTGCCAAAGAGATCGTCCCGCAGCTTCAGCAGCACTTTCAGAAGCAGACCAAAGGGCTCTCGCTCACACCCGAAGCGCTGATTGTGGCATCGCTGATCGAGCGCGAGGCCGAAACCGATGAAGATCGCCCCAAGATCGCGGGGGTGATCTACAACCGTATCCGGAAAAAGATGCGGCTGCAGATAGATGCCACAGTGCAGTATATTCTGCCGCAGCACAAAGCCCGCCTGCTCTTTTCTGACTTAAAAACGCCCTCGCCCTACAACACCTATCTCCATGCCGGGCTCCCTCCGGGGCCAATTTGCAACCCTGGTCTGGCCTCGATCAAGGCGGCGCTGGCACCGGAAAAGAGCGACAATCTCTTCTACGTTCAGGGTGAGGGGAAAGGCCACATCTTCGCTAAGACCTTTGAGGAGCACCGGGCCAACATCGCCCGGGTTCGTAAGAGCGCCCGTCCATGAGCCTGCTCAAGACAGATCGCATGATACGCCGAGTGAGCGAGCTGGAGCTGGCTTGGCTTGCGGAGCACGGTATCCGAGGCATTGTCTCCGACTTGGACAATACGCTTGCGGCCTGGCACGGCGATGAGATTCCCCGTGATATTTTAGTGTGGCTCGAGGCGGTGAAATCGGCGAAAATCGGTGTCTGCCTCTGCTCCAACACCCGCCGTCCGGTGCGCCTTGCGCGAATCGCGGAGAGACTCGAAATCCACCATGTGCCGGGAAACGCGGGAAAGCCCGGAAAAGCGGGGGTGCTCAAGGCGCTGGAGCTGATGGCCGTTCTGCCCAACGAGGCCCTGATGGTGGGCGATCAGCTCTTCACCGACATGGTCGCCGGAAACCGCGTCGGCCTGACGACCGTGCTGGTCAATCCGCTGGCCGACAAAGAATTTATCGGCACGAAGCTCATTAGTCGCAATGCTGAGAAACTCATCCTACGTGGCGAGCGTGCCCGGCCCAGCTAAGAAGCCTACTCTGCGGGGTAGACAGCCTCGACACGGCCATCGGGGTGGCCCACGAGCATGCGTTTTGCCAGCCCGACAAATATCCCCGTCTCTACCACACCGGGCAGAATCTTGAGGCGCTTGTCTAGGATCGCAGGGCGCTGGATTCGCTCAAAAGGCAGATCGAGAATTGAGAGCCCATCATCGCTGACAAACGGCTCACCGCTTGCTTTTAGGCGCAGGTGGGGAGCCACCTCAAACTCCTCCTTGAGCTGTGCCATGAGATTCGCGACCGCGAAGGGAACCACAGCCAGCGACAGAGGAAACGCTCCAAGCTGTGCCACTCTCTTGCTGGAGTCGGCAATCACCACAAACTCTGCCGAGGCCGCTGCGACCAGCTTCTCCCGAACGAGCGCACCGCCCGCACCCTTGATGAGATCAAGCTTGGGGTTGGCCTCATCGGCCCCGTCTATCGTGAGATCCGGGCATGTTTGGGGCGTGAGGGGCACGAGCGGAATCCCCAGGCGAGTCGCATGAGCCACGGTTGTCTCCGAGGTGGGGATGCCATGAATCTTCAAGCCTTCGGTCTGGATACGCCATCCGAGTGCCTCGATAAAATAAGCCACGGTCGAGCCCGTCCCGATCCCGACGATCATGCCGTCGTGAACCAGCTTTGCCGCGACTTCTCCGGCTGCCTGCTTGCCAATGTTTACGTTGCTCATAGTACAAGAGTAAAAAGCCAAAATAAAAGCCCCCTCTCGCGGAGCGGGAGGGGGCTGGTGGATGGTGCCTAGCCCTTCAGCGACTCGCGGAGGCTTTCGAGCTCACCTGCGGAGCCTAGAAGCTCGTTGCGGCTGGCGATGAACTTGGCGTACTCGGCCATGAAGATCTTGCCAGGGGTGCGGAAGTCAAAGTTGCCGGGCTGCTCCTTGAAGAACTCGCGGTGGACGCGGGTCCAGACTAAGCGGCCATCGGTATCAATGTTCACCTTGCAGACGCCGAGCTTGGCGGCGGGCAGGTACTGAGCCGTGTCCACGCCCTTCGCGCCCTTAAGCTCGCCACCGGCGGCATTGATGCGCTCGACTTCATCTTGAGGAACGCTGGAGGAGCCGTGCATGACCAGCGGGAAGCCAGGGAGCAGGTCCTGGATCGCCTTCACGCGGTCGAAGTGGATGCCCTGGCCGCCCGCGAACTTGTACGCGCCATGGCTGGTGCCAATGGCGCAGGCCAGCGAGTCGCAGCCGGAGAGCTTCACGAACTCTAGCGCCTCGTCGGGATCGGTGAGGCAGGCATTTTTCTCGTCTACCTGGACATGTTCTTCCACGCCGCCCAGCATTCCGAGCTCGGCCTCAACAGAGATTCCCTTGGCATGGGCTGCGTCTACCACGCGCTTGGTAATGGCGATATTTTCCTCAAACGGGGAGTGGCTCGCATCAATCATCACGGAGCTGTAGAAGCCGGACTCGATACACTCGTAGCAGGTCTGCTCATCGCCATGATCCAGGTGCACGGCGAAGATCGCCTCGGGGAAGATCTCCTCGGCGGTGCGAATCATTGCCTCTAGCATCTGCTTGTTGGCATAGCTACGTGCGCCCTTGGAGAGCTGGATGATAAACGGAGCCTGGCTATCAATGCAACCTTGGAAAAGGCCCATGATCTGCTCAAGGTTGTTGATGTTGTAAGCGCCGATGGCGTACTTGCCGTACGCGTGGGCGAAGAGTTGTTTTGTTGCGACTATCATTTCGGTTTAGTGTACCCTCCAAAAGTGTAAGATGTCAAAAGCGGTAGCCCAGATCCACGCCCACGAGGGGCTGATTGAGTGTGCTCGTACTTCGGGGGCGTGGCAGGTGTGTCAGGCTCAGCTGAAACGAGACACTGCTCGCCTGATATCCCAGTCCATAGCGCAGACCCAGTCCCGTCGTGCTACTCAGAATGCGATCGGGGCCACTGTCAAAGAATGGCTGCTCATGGTCGGCGCGGTAGAGCCCCGTTCCCAGAGTCGCAAAGCTCCGCCCCAGATGCTTGCGGGCCTGCACTCCCACTCCGAGAAAACTCACCTGGCGGTTGGCAAAGCCATTACCGAGAGTAAAAGCACCCGGCTGGAGGGAGCCATAGTCCAGAAAGTAGCCTTGGTTGCGCTTCATCTGGCTGGAGGTGAAGCGCATCCCAGCAAACGAGCCGCCCCGCGCGGTGCCCAGAGAGAACTCCATCTGCTGAAGAAACGGAAAAGGACTCAGCAGTCCGCTTGTAAGAGGGCGACTTTGTGTAGATGCGGCAGAGCTAATACTGTCTTGGGCAAAGACAGGACCACCGAGTAGGAGTAGGAATACCAGAGCGAGAGATTGGTTTTGCATCGGTCTAAAAACGTCCTTCCATAAGCCATAAGGAAAGCTCCTCAAGAGAAATTATACACGGAGTATTTTTACTTTATGACTCACAAGTCGTGAAATGAATTACATTTTTTTTGTAAAAAGGTTGAACTTCTTTTTGTGTTCTGGCGTATCAATAGGAAGATGCTTTCAAAACGCTTGATCCTAGGAATAAGTCTGACCCTTGCGCTGACGGGGCTTGGAGCTGCCCAGACCAAACCGAAAACAAAATCGGCTTCGGGGAAGCCATCGGGCCAGCAGCTTTTTGCGGCGCAGTGCGCCCCGTGCCATGGGGCAAAAGGTGAGGGGGGCGCGGGCTATCCAAAGGCGCTTGTTGGAACGCAGACCACTCCAGATCTGGCGAGCTTTCTGAACAAAACGATGCCGCCGGGACCAAAGCACATAGCGGTTGCCGATGCCAAGCTGGTGGCGGCGTTTATGCAAGACGCGTTCTACTCCCCGATCGCCCAGGAGCGCAATCGTCCGGCGCGTGTGAGCCTCTCCCGGCTTACGTCGCGGCAGCTCAAGAGCGCGGTGGCGGACTTAGTGGGGAGCTTTCGCGGCAGTGCGAGTGTTGGCGCAGAGCGGGGGCTGAAGGCGCAGTACTTCAAGGCCAAGCGCTTCGATTCAAAAGAGCGGGTCTTGGAGCGCACCGATGCCCAAGTGGCCTTTGACTTTGGGACCGCTGGCCCCGTCCCCGATCAGTTCGAGCCGCACCAGTTCTCCATTCGCTGGGAGGGCAGCCTGGTCGCGCCCGATACCGGTGAGTACGAGCTGGTGGTCAAGAGCGATCACGCCGTGCAGCTCTGGGTGAACGACAACAAGAAATCCCTGATAGATGCCTGGATTAAGTCCGGGAAAGACACGGAGTTTCGCGCCCCGATCTTTCTTCTGGGAGGCCGTAGCTACCCGATCCGGCTGGAGTTCTCGAAATCTACCGTCGGGGTGGACGATACGGAGAAGAAAAAGGGCAAGCCTGCGCCGCCCGCCTTTGTGACCCTGGCCTGGAAGCGCCCGCATCTCACGGATGAGCCCATCCCGAGCCGCTGCTTGGTGCCTAGCTCGGTGCCGGAGACATTTCTGATCAACACGCCGTTCCCGCCCGAGGATCGGAGCATGGGCTACGAGCGCAGTAGCATGGTCTCCAAAGCCTGGGACGAAGCGGTCACAAATGCGGCGCTCGAAACGGCGCAGTTTATCGCGAGCCGCAAGTGGGGGATGGACGACAAGCTCTTCGCCCGGACTTTTGTGGAGCGTGCCTTCCGCCGTAAGCTCACCGAGCCGGAGGTCGAGCGCTATGTCACGCGGCACTTTACCCAAGCGCCCGACACGGAGACCGCTCTCAAGCGCGTGGTCTTGCTGACGCTCAAGTCGCCGTTTTTCCTCTACCGGGAGAACAACACGGCGTCGAAGCTGGCGCTGACCCTCTGGGACTCGCTGCCCGATACGGCGCTCCTCAAGACTGAGCTTGCCACGACCGAAGCGGTTCGCACGCAGGCCGAGAAGATGCTGGCCGACCCGCGTGCCTGGAGCAAGGTGCGCGAGTTCCTGTTGACGTGGCTCAAAGTAGACCAGTACCCCGACCTCGCCAAAGACAAGAAGCGCTTCCCCGAGTTCGATGACGCCGCCGCGTCGGACTTGCGGACATCGCTGGAGCTGTTTTTAGAGAACACTGCCTGGGGCGAAAAATCCGACTTCCGCGAGCTGCTCCTGAGCGACAAGGTCTATCTGAATGGGCGGCTTGCGAAAGTCTATGGCGCGTCGCTACCGTCGGATGCTCCGTTTCAGCCGGTGAGCCTGGATGGCAAGAATCGCGCTGGGGTTCTGACCCAGCCGTACATGCTGGCGAGCCTGGCCTACTTCTCCACCAGCGACCCGATCCACCGGGGCGTGCTCATCACCCGCAACTTCCTAGGCCGCGTCCTCGCCCCGCCGCCGATTGCCGTGACTCCCACGCCGCCAGACCTTCAGCCCAAGCTCACGACCCGCCAGCGGGTCGCGCTCCAGACCAAGCCCGCCGCCTGCATCTCGTGCCACAGCATGATCAACCCGCTGGGCTTCCCGCTGGAGCGCTTCGATGCGATTGGAAAGCTGCGCGACAAAGAAAACGACCAGCCCATCGACGCCACGGGCAGCTACCAGACGCGCAAGGGAACCCTCGCCAAGTTCAACGGCCCCCGCGAGCTCGCCCAGTTCCTCGCCGACAGCGACGAGGTCCACGCCACGTTCGTCGAGCGGCTCTTTCAGTTCGTCACCAAGCAGCCCATCCGCGCCTACGGCCCCAAAACGTCGCTGGAGCTTCAGAAGCGCTTTGTGGAGAGCGGGTTCAACATCAAAAAACTCCTCGTCGAAATCGCCGTCGTCGCGTCATCCCCGACGGTGAACTCGGGCGTGGCATCGGGCGACATTACGAGTCCGGGCGGATAAATCGGCCCGCTGGTGCGGCAAGCAGGCTAAAGCCTGCTGGTGCGTTCCAAGGTACCACCCACTGCAAAGACCGCGTTGTAACCGATGCGAACGCCGTAGAGTAGGGCATTCGGGTGGCGCTCGCGGATGCGTTTGCCGGAAGTGAGTAGATCATCGCCGACTTCGTAGTCGCTGGTTTCGACATCAATGGAAACAAGCCGCCCAATATTTTCATGTGTCTCCAAAAGCGCCCTGAGCTTTGTTTTGTAAATACTCTCCCCAAGACGATCAATTTCTTCGTAGGCTAGATGAGGCTGTGACATAATCGGCTTCCTCAAACAGGTGTTTACACTATCGCTATAATACCATGATTCTATTGCGTTCCATATAAGATAGCTAAATTCTCCTAGAAT
>JAPLCP010000061.1 GCA_026392155.1 Armatimonadota bacterium
CGCCCAGATAAACCAGCCGTCGGGGGCGGCATATGAGCCGACTTTGCGATCCAGAAGCAGCTGCTGCGCGATCCCTTGCATCGGCGGAGGTGCCATGTTCAGCTCATCGAGAAAGAGAATCCCTCCGCGCCCCGACGTTTGCAGCAGAAACTCCGGCGCAGACCACCGGGAGACGCGGCTCTCGTGGTCGGGCACCGGCAGGCCGCGCAGGTCCGTGGGCGCAAGCTGCGAGAGGCGCACGTCCACAAAATCCAGCCCTTGGCTTGCCGCCACCTGGGCCACTATCGACGATTTACCCACCCCCGGCGGCCCCCAGAGCATCACCGAAAGAAAAAGCCGCTCGGCAACCAGCCGGTCTAAGTAGGTACGAAGCTCGCGTGGTGTCATATAGTCATACTCCGCGAAATAGCCTCAGGACGGAACTCCCACCCCGGATCATCAAGCCGATTTTGCGCCGCCGCTCGGACGTAGCGGTTGCCGTCACGCTTGGGCTGGTGGAGAGTGGACGCACTTGTGCTGGCGCGGCACTTTCCCGTCCAAGGCTCGGTTGCTTCTCCGGCAAACGCGACGGGGTAGCGCCGCGCCAAGGCACGAAGCTCGTCGGGTGGTGTGTCGGGGTATGCGGTGCGCTCTTGAGGTGTCATTGTCTCTCTCCTACTCCCAGAACCGTTTCCAGGTATTCGGGTCCGCTTGGGCGGCACGTGCAGCGGCACGCACCCAGCGATGGGAGTCTTTGGCAATATAGGCACGAACGTCGGGATGGGTGCCTGGGTGGAGCGCCGCCGCTAGGCGCTCGTGCCACCAGAGATCAGGCTCTGAAAAACGAATCTGGCTGGCATCGTCCGCTCGTAGAAGAGCAAGGAAGGTAACAGAAGGAGGAAAGTAACAGAAGGAGGGAGGACTGGCGACCAAGCGTAGAAGAGCCCTTTGGCAGAGGGCAAGGCTGGCATCGTTGTGCCCTATCAACTTTTCTACTAGAGAGGAAAGTACGTTTCCTTGAGACTGCTCGACTTGCTCCTCAATAATGCTCATATCATAGTAAGAGATTTCTGTGTAGTAGCGTCCTGAGCGGAGTAAGTCCTGTGGGAAATTGGGGTGATTCCATATCGCATAGTACACTTTCCAGTAGTTACCGTCGTAGCGAAATGTTTTATACATCTCGATTAGAATTCGTAAGCGATCGGGGTGCTGGCCAGGATGCTGTGCTAACGTGAGCAACTCATCGCTGGTGAGCTGCTCTAGCTGACTGGCTTCGTGCTCGGTGGGAGCGGGTTCAGTAACATGGGGGTGGATGCGAGCTGTTTGGATTGGGCGTGGCAGGGGGCGCCAGCCCAGGCGCTGCGTGAGCCAGGAAGGGAGAGCCTCACACATATGCCAGTACTGCATCCACTTGTATTCCTGCGTCTCACACGCCGAGGAATACAAGGCATCTTTGACCTCGTCTATCCAGGAGTCATCTGCGTACTCCCCGTGCAAGCCGACATGGTACTGCGCTTCCTGTGCAACGAGGGCATCGTGGTGCTGAGAAAGCACATTGAGCACGAACTTCGGAGTCTCTTCCCACGAGAGCAGACGGTAGAGATTGCGGCCGTTCGCCATCCGAAATAGGTCAGGTGTCTCCATGAGGAGCAAAGGAAGGACGGGGTTTTGGAAGAGCTCGCGCCCGTGCCAGTGTGTGATCACTGTAACCAATGCTGCAGGGATATTGGGGTTGCCTGCGATCTTTTTTCGGATCTTGGAGCGATGCCATTCAGGGATGTGGCGAAGGTCGCGGTAGAGAGAAAACAGCGTCTCAAGACAGGTCGTGGGGGACTCGGCGAGCGCGATAGTTTCTTGAAGTGTCATGCTCAGACACTCCGGCGCGGGGCAGGAATCCGGAAAGTTTTTGACGAACGATTTGTCATGAAACTCAACTCTGTTCAACTTCAACAGATGCACGACGACGGCTATCTGGTGCTTAAAGGCATGGTGCCACGCGTGATGGTGGACGCGGCGCGGCAGGCGATTAACCATCATATGGGCGAGTATGGAATGCCCCCCGACGAGCTCAACACCTACCGGGCGCAGACCTACTGCCGCAGCATCACGCGTGAGCTTGTGCTCACCGATCTCTTCAACAAAACCCCGGTCTTTACCGCGTGTGAGCAGCTGGTGGGTGAGGGGAACTTACTGCTCGCCTCCAGCGCGCAGATTGCGCTGCGCTTTCCTCGCCCTGATACCGAGCCGCAGGAGCCACGAGGGCATATTGATGGCCAGGGAACGGGAACCAACGGCATCCCACGCGGGGAGTTTGCGCGGAGCTTCACGATGCTGGCTGTGGTGCTGCTCTCCGACTTGCCCAAGCCCTACTCAGGGAACTTCACGGTCTGGCCGGGGACGCACCGGCAGTTTGAGACGGTCTTCAAAGAGAAAGGCCCCGCCTATCTCGCGGATGGCATCGGTGCCGTCGAGCTGTGCTCCGAACCCATTCAGATCACGGGGGAGCCCGGCGATGTGGTCATCACGCACCATCAGCTCGTGCACACCGCCGTCGCCAACTCCTGCCCCGACATCCGCTACGCCGCCATCTTTCGGGGGAGCCATAAAGATGCTAAAGAGTTCGGCGTGGCAGCCATGACCGATATCTGGCGCGAGTGGTGCATCTCCCCAAACCCCTCTTCCGCGGCGGGAAGAGGGGCGTAAGCGAGGAACGAGCGCACGGGGAGATGGCTTACCAGGCGTAGGCTTCGGGGGCGGGGCCGCCTTTGCCGACGGGCGGGAAGATCTCATCGAGCTTCTTGAGGGTCTCGGCGGAGAGCTGGATCTCCAGCGCCCGCAGGCTACCGTCGAGCTGCGCCGTGTCACGCGGGCCGATAATCGGGGCGGTGACGATCTTATTGCTCAGGAGCCACGCCAGCGCGACATCGGCGGGTTTCTCACCCATGCCCGTGCAGAGCGCCTCCCAGGCGGTGATCTTAGCGGTCAGGGCTTCGTCGAGCTTGATCCCGGCGCGCCGTCCCTCGGTGGGCTTTTGCAAGATACCTCCCAGCAAGCCACCGCCGAGTGGGCTCCAGGGGATCAGCCCTAGCCCGTAGTGCTCGCAGGCGGGGATCACCTCGAGCTCTACCGTGCGGGCGTTGAGGTTGTAGAGGCTCTGCTCGCTGACAAGCCCAAGAAACTTGCGCTGCTTGGCGTTCTCTTGCGCGGCGGCGAGGTGCCAGCCGCCAAAGTTCGACGAGCCGATGTAGAGCACTTTCCCCTCGCGTACGAGCTGCTCCATCGCCTCCCAGCACTCGTCCCAAGGGCAGTCGCGGTCGATATGGTGCATCTGAAAAAGATCAATGTAGTCGGTCTGCAGGGCGCGTAGGCTATCCTCGCAGCCTTTTTTGATACGCAGCTTGGAGAGCCGTCCCTCGTTGGGCCAGTCGCCCACTTTGTTGTAGGCCTTGGTCGCCAAGACAACTTTCTCGCGGCGGCCACCGCCCTGCGCAAAGTAGTCGCCCATGATCTTCTCGGTGATACGCTCGCCGAGCTTCCAGCCGTAGACATCGGCGGTGTCCCAGAAGTTAATGCCCAGCTCCAGTGCGCGGTCCATGATGGCAAAAGAGTCCTCGGGGCTGGTCTGTGGCCCAAAGTTCATCGTTCCTAAACATAGGCGAGAGACGCTCAGCCCTGTTCGTCCCAGACGGGTGTACTGCATCGTGATTTCTTATCCTCCAGGGCTGAGTATACCCGCAAGACGCGCCAGCCCGTCGGTGTCGCCGATGGCGGTGAAGGCGTCGCGGGCCTCGGTGCGGAGGGCGGCGGCTTCGTCGGGATCGGTGAGGAGTCTGCTGAGGCTGAGGGCGACATTGCCTTGCTCTTGCCGGTAGCCAAGGTTGCGGCAGAGGGGGAGGGCCTCCTGCCAGAGGCCAACGGCTACGGCGTGGTTGCCTAGGTCGCGCTCGACATAGCCTAGCTTGCTGAGGGCGATGGCGAGCCCGATCTCGTTGAAGTGCTGACGGTTTGCGGCGATGGCTTGGCTAAGAGAGTCGCGTGCGGCGTCTAGGTTGCCCAGATCGTGCTCGATGACCCCGAGCCGGATGAGGGTTGCGGAGGGGTTTCCTTGCTGCGTGCTCTTGAGAAGTTGGAGGGTCTCAAGATAGATCGCGCGTGCTCCCAGAAAGTCTTGCTGGAGGCGGGCGTTCATCCCCAAGTTGCCCAGAACACGGATCAGCAGGCGCGTGTCTCCCTGCTGCTCGCAGAGCTGGCGACTCTCTTGCAGGAGCGCACCGGCTTTGGGGGGATCGTTGCGGGCTTGTTCGAGCAGGGCCCAGAAGTAGAGAAGCGAGGCGCGCTGGGGATGGTCAGAGGGCACTTGTGGCACGAGTGCCTCGTAGAGCGCGATTCCCTCTGCGGTACGTCCCTGGATCACAAAGGCATCCCCCAGCTCGCGTGCCAGGGTGAGGGCAATCTCGAAGGGGGCGTAGGCAAGGGCGACGCGGAGGTTGTCACGGTGCAGGGTGAGCCGCTCCAGCCAGGTTACTTGGCTCTCTTGCCTGCGCTTCCAGGGAATGGCGGTCTGTGCAAAGGCCACCAGGCGTGCGCGATCTTCGGGGAGCTGGTGGGGGGTGAGAAACTCGCGCAGGGTCTCCAGTAAGCTGTAGCTCCCCGAGGCGATCCGTAGCCAGGACTTATCCACAAGGCGCGTCAGGACGTCCAAGACTTCCAGCTCGTCGGTGTTGGGGGCGAAGGCGATCTCCTGCGCGAGCGAGCGGGGCCAGCTTCCCACCAGAGTACTCAGCGCGGCGAGAGCGCGTTTCTCGGTGGGGCTGAGCTGCTCCCAGGAGCCATCCAGCGTGGCCTGAAGGGTCTGGTGCCGGTCCACACGCCGCTGATCCGAGCGCAGCAGGCGAAAGCGATCCGTCAGGCGCGACTCCAGCTCCTCGATCTGCATCACGCGAAGCCGCGCCGCCGCAAGCTCCAGCGCGAGAGGCAGCCCTTCGAGCTTCTGACAGAGGCTCCGAAGCGCGTCGTCGGGCAGCTCGATGCCCGGCTGGGCAAGCCCCGCCCGCTGGACAAAAAGCGCCACGGCTTCATCGCCTTGGAGGGGCTGGAGCCGAAAGAGTACCTCGCCGGGAAGCTGGAGGGGCTCGCGGCTGGTGACGAGTGCCTTGGCTTGTGCGCTGCGGCTCAGGAGCGCATGGACAACGCGTGCGGTTGTCTCTAAAAGATGCTCAGCATTGTCTAAAAGTAAGAGCGTGGGGCTTGCCTGTAGCGCCTCACAGACGGCAGTTTCCGTGAGTGTGGCAAGTTCCAGTGCCTCCGCGATTGCCTGCCAGAGTCGGGGGGCGGTGGTGGTGGCGGGCAGGAGCGAGAGATCCACAAAGGTTGCTTCTGTTGTGTCTGCCGCCACCGTCAGCGCGAGGCGTGTCTTGCCCAGACCACCCATGCCTAGCACACTTACCAGGCGAATTCCCTCGCGCTGGAGCAGCTCGCTCAGCTTGGCTCTCTCGGAAGAGCGGCCCAGAAAAGGCGTGAGAAACGCCGGGAGCTTGGTAGTATTTGGCGGCGAGAGTAGCGCGGTGATTGCCATCGCACGTTTTTCCCGCTCGATGAGCACCCAGTCCTCGGTGAAGCCCTCCAGAAACGGCCCGGTGTAGAGGGCTTTTGCGGTGTCGATGTCTCGGCGATGAAGGGCATCGTCCAAAGCGAACACGTCGCAGAAGATCTCGCCTACCTCCAGCCGCAGAGCCTGCTTGCCCTCCGCGATGAGCGACTCCGCGTCTTGTCCCAGAGTGCGCCGTAGAATCGCCAGGGCTTGCCGAAGATTGGTGGCTCCGGTAATCGGGTCGCTCTCGGGCCAGAGCGTGTCCGCGAGGTGCTTGCGATCCACACTCCGCCCGGCATGGAGCGCCAGCAAGGCAAGCAGTGCCAGCGCCTTGCGCGTGCGAGGGAGAGGGATTGTCTGACCGCCCCGCTGGAGCTGCGGGGGGCCAAGAAAACGAAGCGTCAGGGACACAAAGAGCAGTTCGCGACATTCACGGAAAATCCCTGCCTGGTTCACGATCCGTTCACGCAGTAGACGAGAGACTAATCCTATGAAAAAACTATTTTTTGCAGGCGGGATAATCTTACTACTTGTGCTGGCAGGCACGAGCACTGCGTTGGCACAGGGGGGCAAGGCCAAGAGCCAAGTCGGGGGGCGTGCGGGAACCACGACAATCAAGGATGCGACGGCGACCACAAAGCCAGATCGCCTGCTGGTTGACCGGGTGCTGTTTCTCGCTAATCTAGAGACCGTCCCCACGCTGGATGCCTTTTTTGACGCGCTTCCCGCTTGGGCACCCCGAGAAGGCGATGCCACTCTCGCCCCTGGCGTCCGTCGGCTTGCACCGCAACAGAACGCACCTAAGGCTGTGGGGGGGAGTGAGGACGCTCAGGAGAAAGAGGGCAATCGCACCTATAAAGTCACTCGTGAGCGCTACTCCCTGACGACCACGCCCGAGGCGATTGTGAGCTTTGATCCCGCCGCTGAGTTCTTCTGGCCGGGGAGTCTGTTGCAAGAAAAGGGCCTACGGGGCGGGCTTGGCTCGCTCAATCCCATCCCCAACTTGGAGAACAAGCGTGCTCCGCTGCGGGTCTTTGTGGTCAACCCTAATGTGGCCAACGGTAGCCGCGATGTCGCCAATCCTAGTGGATCTAGCGTCGGCAACGCCGTCGGGGAGCTCCGTGAGATGCTCAATGGCCGCGAGATTCCGACGTCGTCTAACTTCCAGTACACCCGCTCAGACTCACTGGAGCAGAGTGCGCTGAGCCTAGGAATCGATGCACGCTACATGACCGGCTATGTCAAGAGTGTCTTTGGCACCAAGCACACGGCGCGGGAGGAGTCCATCAATGGAACCCTGATTATCAAGGGGTACACGATTGCGATGGAGCCACAAGCCGCGGGCTGGCGTGGGTTCTTCAGCGACGGATTCACCCTCGCCGATGCCCAGCAGCTCGCCCGTCAGAAAGCGATAGATCACACGAATCTGCCGTGCTATGTGGCCACGGTCACCTACGGCACCATCGTGGCATTCAACATGAAGCGGACACTGACCGAGGACGAGCTTAAGGCAAAGGTGCAGGCGGGGGGCAGTATCGGCTTTGCCAGCGCGGATGTGAGTGTGGCGGGGGAGAGCCTGCGTAAAGACGAGAAAACGACGATTACCTTCACCACGATCGGAGGCCCTGCGGACAATGTCGTGAAAGCTGCGTCGTCGTCGGCCTTCAACCAGGTGATCCAGTCGCTGCTGGCACGCGCTCCCAAGCCGTCCGAGATGGCCCCGATTTCCTACTCTGTGCGCTCCCTCAAAGACCGGGCTCTGGCCAGTATGATGCGCACCACAGAGTATGTCCATACCGAGTACGCCCCCAATCCAGCGGGTGAGACCTACGAGCTACGTGCTTACTTCAAGATCAACGACTCCGATGATGGCGTTGCAGACAACACGGTGGAGTGCTACGGCGAGGGACGAATCAACGGCCAGAAGTTCTGGGAGATTGCCCGGAGCGACGCCGATACGAACCTGAACAAGCGTGAAAAAGGCGGCACGATTGATGTTGCGGCCTTTGGGGGAAAGCCGCGCACGGTGGACTACTACTACGACACGAAGGAGAAGCTCAAGCTTGACCTGCGCCTCATGGACTACGACGGCTCTAGCGCGGATGACCTTCTGGGGGAGTGGAAGCTAGAAATTGACCCTCTGGAGTGGTCCAAGCGTGGCGAAGTGATACTGGTAGGCCCGACCGAGCGTGATGGACGCCCCGTGCTTCTGAAGGTTCCCGGCCTCCCCGTACCAGGGCTACCCGATGGGGTACCGCTCAGATCGCCCGCAGAGCTTCATATCGTCCTTGTTCGGAAAGGCTTTTTATAAGATGAAAATACTTCTCTTCTGCACACTAGCCCTGGGAGCACTGACTCCCGCCCACGCTCAGCTAAAAGCCAGCAATGAGCGCACACTGACAATCAACGAGACAATTGCGTCAGAGCGGCTCCAGCGGGTCGGGGACTCTGTGATGGTGCCGATTGCCGATGTGGCAAAGGCGCTTGGACTGAGCATTGTGAAGACCAAGACAGGCTATGCGCTGATCAAAGACGGCGGCGCAAACCAGGTCGAGGGGATTCGTGGGAAGCTGGGCGAGACGGTCTTTGATGGCAAGTG
Source organism: Armatimonadota bacterium (assembly GCA_026392155.1). Classification (GTDB taxonomy): domain Bacteria; phylum Armatimonadota; class Armatimonadia; order Armatimonadales; family Armatimonadaceae; genus Armatimonas. Next base: position 8,169 of record JAPLCP010000061.1, read on the forward strand.
GCGCTTGACCGTTACGAATCCGCGCGAGGTGGCTTCCTACACCCTGGAGACCAAGACGGCGACCGACTATGGCCTGATCAACCCAATTGCCAAGATCAACGGCACCACCTACGAGCCCAAGCCCGGCTACCGGCTCCTGGTCTACCGCTGTGAGGTGAAAAACGGCCAGAAGTCGGCGCAGCAGCTCTGGTGGTTCCAGAACGACACCCACACCGCGCTCACCGATGCGAGTGGCGAGTCGTTTCCGCCCATCCTCACCGATATTGCCTCAGAGGCGTTTCAGAGCAAGCCACTTCTCCCCGGCGCAAAGCTAGAGTTCAACTTGATCTTCTGCGTCCCGAGCAGCGCCAATCCCCGCGAGCTGGTCTTCACTCTCCGCACCATCGCCGATAAGGGCAGCGATGTGCGCATTAGTCTCGCCGATCCTACGCTAAACCTAAACCGAGGGGGCAAAAAACGATTATGAGGCAAGACGAAAAAATTCGCTTTGGGGGACGCCTGCCTCTGAACTTCAAAGACAATGACCTTGTGGCAAACCTAAAGCGCTGTGAGCGTCCGTTTCAAGGCAAGAGCGAGCACGTGCTCACAGTCTTTGCGGAGCTGATCGAGGCAAGTGGCCTAGAGCGGGCGCTCGCGGCACAGCCCTACACGATCTTAGCCCCTCATAACGCGGCGTTTGCTCGCTTCAAGCGCCCCGCGACTCCCGAGGCACTCAAGAGCTTTGTTTGGGATCATGTGCTGCTGGGGCGGCTCACGCTGGGCGGAGCGGGCTCAAAAGAGCGCTACACGTTTCCCCGCGATGGTCAGGTGCGCACGGTTTCGGGGCAGCTCCTCAAGGTGGAGCGTGGCGGTGACGGGAAGTGGCTCCTCACCAGCGGCGCTCCGGGGGCGGCTCGCATTTTAGAGACGGATCTGCCTTTTGCAACCGGTGTCTTTCAACGGGTGGATCGCATATAAAAACGACCTCCGCGTGGGGGTGGCGATCACGACTTATCGAAGCGCTTGTCTTTGCGGCTCTCGACGCGCCAGCGGAAGTTGAGGGCGCCGGGGCCGTAGGTGAGGGAAAATGGTGGGACATGGTAGATCGAGACGCGGGGGAGGCGCAGCAGGTCTTCACCAATAGCATTGACCCGCCCGTGCTGGGTCGTGGTGGCGGTCTGGTAGCCCGCCTCGCGCACCCGCTCCACGACGGCGTCGTTGAAGTGACCGTAGGGGTAGCAAAAGTGCGTCATCGGGCGCTGGAATCTCTCTTCAAGCTGAGCTTTGCTGCGAACGAGCTCATCGTAGGCGGCTTCGGGAGAGAGCTGATCGAGCTTTGGGTGCGTGGCCGTGTGCGCTCCCAGAGTGACCAAGGGGCTTGCCATCAGCTCTCGGATGTCATTTTCGGTGAGGAGTGGTGTTGCCTCATAGCCCTCCGGCTCCACCCACTCGTTGCGCCCTCCGATCCGCTCACTGACGAGATAGATTGTATAGGGCCAGTTCACTTCGAGAAGAGCCGGGTGCGCGTTGGTTAAGACATTCTGGTAGCCGTCGTCGAACGTGAGGAGAATGGGTTTGGGAGGAAGGGGAGCGCCTGCAAGCCCGGCGACGAGCTGATCCAGAGAGATCGCCTCGTAGCCGCGTGACGTTAGCTCCCTGACCTGTCGCCGAAACTCCTTGGCGGTGACATAGAAGTGCTTGTACTTATCCGGACGCTCGTTAGTCTCGACGGCATGGTACATCAGGATCGGAATGGGTGGGCGGCTCATCGGGCAATTTCCTCGTAGATCGCGCAGAGGTCGGCGAGCTGGCGCTCGGCGGAGAACTCGCGCTGGGCTCGTTGCTGGCCCGCTTGTCCAAGGCGCTGGCGCAGGCTGGGATCTGCTAGAAGCTGGTGGAGCCGGGTCTGGAGCAGGGTATCATCCCCGAGCGGAATGAGAAAGCCTGTCTGGCCCTCGCACACCACTTCTTGACATCCCCCTATCTGAGTCGCAACGACGGGAAGGCCCGCTGCCGCTGCCTCGACAAGGGCAAGGCCAAAGGCTTCGTCGGTGGGAAGGTGGACGAGAATATCAAGTGTTGCCAGGATATCAGGGATTTGGTCACTGATTCCCACAAGGGTGCTGCGATTATGGAGCTCATGCAGCATCAGGTCTTGACGGAACTGGGCGTAGGTCAGCTCCGGGGCATCCGGGCCGACAAAGACAAAGCGCAGGCTGGGGAACTCCGCGACAAGGCGCTTGGCGCTGGGCAGGAAGGTGCGCTGGCCCTTGGTACTCAGCCTGCCCACCATCCCGATCACCCGCTCGCCCTCGTTACCTTTTTTACCCTCGGGCGAGCGGGGAGTGATTTTGGGAGCGGGGAGCACTGTCGCCACCCCATTGTAGATGCGCCGCACCAGGCCAGGTTTTAGTCCATGCCAGCGCTCTAGCTCTTGTTTCGTGTACTCAGAGACCGCGATAATGGCTGCAACTTGGCTGAAAAACTGCCCCGCCAGCCGGTGTGGCTCGCCCAGAGGACGTACCACATGGACATGAAGAGCTACAGGGCAGCCCGTCAGACGCCCTGCCAGAGTCGCGGCGACGAAGTCCCGACGGGCGTGGCTGTGGAGCACTTGGGCGCGGCTCTGACGCACGAGCCGCGCTAGCCGCAGTGCCGCTCTCAGATCGCCGCTATTACGCAGCGCAAAGGGGAGTGTGGGGACGCTGGCAGTGTGGCTTATTTGCTCGATAAAGCTCTGGGGGGCGCAGGCGAGCTGTACACTACCGCCTGCCGCCTGGTAGGCAGCCGCAAGCGTCACGGCGTGGCGCTGTGACCCGCCATTATCGGTTGAGCTGGAGAGGGCTAGGACACGTGGCAGCATCAATCCGACCTTGCCAAGAGAAAAAGACCTGCCAGGAGAAAGAGCAGGTGGGTGGAGAAAGCACAGTAGACCGGCGGTACCCAGCCTGAGAGCGCCACCGACTTCATTAAGAGAACCGTGTTCCAGCCCACAAAAACAATAATCACGGAGAGTAAGACCCCTGCAAAAGAGCCTGCCTTCGAAAATCGTAAGGACAGAGGCGGCGCACAGAGCGCAAAGACCGCGCACATGCTGGAGAGCGCCAGCTTGAACCAGCGTGCGGTCTCCAGCTCCAGCGCTTTTTTCTTATTTCCCCGTCGCGCTTCGATGGCCGCAGCCTGGGTGAGTTTCTCAAAGGAGAGGGGGTTCTGAAAGCTCTGCTGGCCGCTGAAGAACGGCAGTGACCCAGAGAAATCAGCGCGGGCGGTGACAACCTGCGTGGCGGTTTTGGTCTCTTGGAGAAGCTTGCCGAGGCGGTTGTAGCGGTGCTCGGTGGCCGATTGCAGGGTCCAGCGCCCCGTACTAGAGTCGTAGGTGGCCTCTGGGGCGAGGAGAACGCGCGCGTTTTGGATCAGGCTGATCGTCTCCATGCGCCAGAGAGTCTCGCCGATCTTCTGGCCCCGCTCAAACTGGATCAGCCACTCGTTCTGCGCTCCGCCTCGGGTGGCTTGAGCGGGCTCGAATGTCCCGATGGCACTCTGCGAAAACCCGGAGAGTGCCTCACGCTTGGTGACCGCAAGAGGCTGGAGGGTGTTGGCATTGTAGAGCCCGAGCCCTGCCAGAAAGATCCCCAAAAGAATAAAAGGCAGAAAGAGACGCACCAGCGAGGTCCCCGTGCCACGTAGGACGGTCAGCTCATTGTCGCGTGCCAGCCGGTTCGTTGCCAGAGCCGCCCCGAGAGCTGTTGCTACGGGAAGGGCCATCTCCAGAACATTGGGCAGGTCCCAGAGAATCTGACTCAGGAGCTGTGAGGCAGGGGCGCGCTGCTGGGCAAGCTGTAGAACTGCCTGCTGGAATCTGAGGGCCACCACCAGGAGCACCGCGGTGATGAGCCCGACAAAAAATGCCTGGATAAACTCCCGTAAAAGATAGCGGTCACAGAGTCGCATCGTGCTATTCGATCCTTCTGAGAAACGTCAGCGCGGCAAGCGTAAAAACTACCGCCGGAGCCAGTGCGCCTGCCAGCGGGGGCAGAAGCTGGTTGAGTGCAGCCGCCTCCGAGAGGGTCAGGGCGACAATCGCCAGAAAGACAATGACCAGTGCGAGCATCAAGGCCGCAAAAGTTCCTGCACGGGCAAAGCGAATGGCCAGAGGAACCGCAAAGAGTGCCAGAGGCAGGCACATGAGGGGCAGAGCGAGCTTTCCCCAGCGCTTCACCTGATAGATCACGGCACGCTTGGGATCGCGCTCCTGCCGCGCACGGGCCATCAGCTCGCTACTGGGCAAGTTCTCTAGCTGCTCATCGGTGATCCGAAAGTTGCCGCTGGTCTTGTCCATGCTGACCGAGATCTCCTCACGAGCGGCGATCAGGTCGTAGTCGGCGCTTCCGTTGGGCAGAAAGGCATGGACCGCGGCATTGTAGAAGGTAAAGCCCTGCGCTTTGTACTCGCCGCGCGTGGCGGTGCTAATGCGAGGTGGCTTGGCAGGAACCCCGGGGTTGCGCTCCACAATCGTGGCATCTTCCACCAAAAAGACGCGCTGTCCTTGCGTGTCTTTCCGGCTCTTGGCACTTGCGAAGCTGAAGATATAGTTGTCACTCTCGATGGTCGTGGCGGTCTCGATGACGTTCTCAGGGAGATTAAAGAGCATCTTTTGGACATCGCGCTGCTCCTGCCAAGCCCAGGGAACCACGCGCTCAAAAAGATAGATGCCCACGCCGCTCATCGCGAGGCTCACGACCACAAGCGGCGCAAAGACCCGGCGTAGCGAGATCCCCGAGGCCCGGAGCGCCGTGAGCTCACCATCGCGTGCCAGGCGGCTCGTGGCAAGGCTTGCTCCCACGGCGGCAGCAATAGGAAGAGTGCGCACCAGAACGGTTGGGATGTTAAAGAGCAGCACACGCGCCACGTAGCTCACGGGCCACTTATTCTGAAACATCCGGTCCAAGAGATCAAAGAGCGTATTGCCGACCAGCATCAAAAGAAACGAGAGCAAGCCGATCAGCAAAGGAACAATCAGCTCGGAGAAAAGAGATTTATCAGTCAGGCGCATCGAAGTTTAGGTTTAGCTCGTCTCAGTAAGTATCAGTGTAGCATATCTCCCTAAGGGACAGGGGGCATGCGTGCTATAATGGAAAGAGAGGAATTTAAGTTAAGTGGCGGACGAAAACACGGGCGGCTCGCGGTTGATCTTGCAGGAGGAAGAGCCTGTCGTCAAGACAGTGCGTATTCCCCTGCCCCCGCAGCTCAAGGCCGATGAGCAGCAGCAGCGCGAGGCGGAGAACGCCGCCGAGGCAGTGGGACAGGCAGCCTTGCTTCAGCAGGCGCGCAAAGGTGCGACACGTCCCGCTCCACAAACCCCTGCCAAGACCATTGCAGAGACCATCGCCCCGACACCAAAGCCAAAAGTGGCGGCCGCGCCTCAAAACTGCCCGTCGTGTGGGAGCGTGATCGCACCGGAGAGCGCCGGATTCTCTTTCTGCACGCACTGTGGCGCGGATCTCCCTAAAGCGGGCCTGAGCCTGGAGAGCGACCCGGTTGCGGAGAACAAGCCGCCGGTGCGCTTCACTCAGAGTACCGTGACGGAAGAGTGGAGCCAGAGTGTCAATGGGGTTCGTGATCCTCGTGCGACGGTTCGTAAGATCGCTCAGGTACATGCGGGTGTGGGCCAAGCACAGCTCCAGCAGACCATGACCACCATGACCGCGGTGCAAGGGGAGACCCGCGAGGTAAACTCCACCGTCCATGCGATTCTCTCGTTTCTCTTTCCCGGTGTCGGCCAGCTTCTCAATGGCCAGGTTGGGAAGGGAATGCTGCTCATCTTGGCGGCGTTTGTGGCCGTGAGCCTGATGCGGCTGCCTGCCTTCGGGCTGGAGCTGCTGATTGTCCGTGTGCTGATCGCGCTGGATGCCTACCGGATCGGGGAGAAGCGCCGTAATGGGCAAAAAGTCGGCGAGGGCGACTGGGACATTGCCTAATTTATGAGAAAGCTGGGTGTGTTTGGGGGGACATTTGACCCCATTCACTACGGCCACCTTCGGATCGCCGAGGAAGCACGGGAGCGGTTTGGGCTGGATCATATTCTGTTTGTCCCCAATAAAGTCTCTCCCTTCAAAATCGGGGACACGTCTACGCCTGCCACGCTCCGGGTCGAGCTGGTGCAAGAGGCGATTGCCGGAAATCCTCACTTTTCTGTCTGGACTGGCGAGCTAGAGCGCGAGGGCACCAGCTACACGGTCGAGACACTTCGGGCGCTGGCCCAAGAATTTCCCGACTCGGCACTTTACTTCCTTACTGGAACCGATGCCGTGCGCGATATTGGCAAGTGGCGCGAGCCCGAGGCGTGTTTGACGCTGGCACAGTTTGTGGCGTTTTACCGTCCAGGCGTATCGGAGGCCGAGGCGCGTATCGGAGTTCCAGACGAGCTGGAGCCGCAGATCATCTTTGCCGCGATGAACGGGCTGGATATCTCGTCCACCGAAATTCGCCAGCGGGTACAGGCAAGTCGCTCGATTCGTTATCTTGTTCCCGAGAGTGTTGTGGCGCTGATTGAGAAAAAAAGGCTCTACCAGTGAGCAGCAGTTCAATCAAACAAGAGACACTGGTCTGTCGGCCAGGTTTTTGGCTTTGGATGCTTGCAGGAGTAGGCAGTGCTATTGCGGGAGGGATACTCTGGTTTATTCTGGGGTTCATCCCCACATGGCGTCATGAGACGCCTCGCATCGTAGCTGCTCAGCCAGAGTCTTGGTTCTTTTTCGCTGGAGCAGCTTTTTTCTCTTGGGCTTCGTGGAACACCGTTGTCTGGCGGACAATCTTTCCTGTCCAAGTGGACGGTCATGGGCTCCGTTGGAGAAATCTAACAGGAGAGAGGCTGGCGTTGTGGGGAGATGTAGAAGCCTGGCGTTACGAGAGTCGGCGGTGTGGTTATGGAATTTATACGTCTATACTCATCATCAGGACAACCTCTGGGACGATAACCCTCTGGGAAGGTACCACTCACTTTGTCGAGCTTGGCTACTTACTTGAGGAATATGTACCTAAGCCGAACCCGGTCACTCGCCTTGCTATATGATAGAGTAGTGGCTAAATGTCGAATACAAAAATAGATTCTAAAGAGCGGGCGCAGATTATTCTGGACGCCATTGAAGACCGTAAGGGCCACGAGCCCGTTTTAATTGACCTGCGTGAGAAAGTTAATGTTGCGGATTTCTTTTTGATTGTCACCGCAACGTCTACGCCGCACTTGCGTGCTCTGGCAGAGAACGTGCTGGAGCGTGTCAAAGACGAGCCCGGCATGAGCAAGCCCAATGTGCAAGGTGAGGCCAGTGTCGAGTGGGTTCTGATGGACTTTGGCGATATCGTCGTGCACCTGATGAGCGAAGAGGCACGTGAGCGCTACAAGCTAGAGCAGTTTTGGACAACCCCACAGCCCAAAGGCGCACTGCCTCCGACTCCGGGCACCATTCTTCCGGAGGGACTGGAAGCGCAGGGTAACTGGAGCGAGGACGAAGGCGATGACGACGACGATGCGTTGTTTTTCGCGGCGGCAGACCAGGAAGTGGAACCTCTCGACGAGGACGACGTCGAATAGCCATGAGTGAGGTGGAGAAGCCTATTTACTGTGCGAACTGTGGCGAGCGCAACCCCAGAACCAATAAGTTCTGCGGCTCTTGCGGCACGGTGCTCGTCACGCCACCCTCTCCGCCTCCGTCTCAATCTCTGTCGCCATCTCCCGTCGTTTCACCACCTCCCGCTCCCGTAGCCTCAGCTCCCTTGGTCGCAGCTAAACCTGCCCCGGAAGTTCCCCCTATCGCCATTCCCGACGATCCCATAGCGCGGGAGCGGGAGCTTCAGCGGCTTCTCACCCGTGCCAATGTCGAGCGTGCCCGTGCGCTGATCCGCGATGCCCGCAAGACCCTGGAGCAAGCCATGGTGCTCGCCCCTCATGTCTCACCCACCGCCGCCGCGCCTGTCTACGAGCAGCTCGGCGACTTGCTGGCCGCCGAAGAGCGCTTAGAGCAGGCCAAAGAGCACTATGAAAAAGCGCTGGAGCTCTCGGGGGGGACACGCCTCTCCGCGGAGAAAAAGCTGGGCGAGGTGACCGTGCGCCTCTCCGATCAGGCCGCGATGGCGCGCCTGGGCGGCGTGCTCGCGCCTAGTGAAGACCTCCTCGATGTGCTTCGCACCGCGCAGTCGGGAAAACGCCACGCCGGGCTCACCATGGTCTTCTCCCTGGTGCCAGGTCTGGGGCAGTTTTACTGTGGTCAGATTGTCAAGGGCGGCATTATCGTCAGTGTTTTTGTGGTGGCCCTCTCCATTGTCTTGCTCCTGCCGGATCGTGACGCGCTCTTTGAGCACTTGGCCGGGGCATTTTCGATGGGGCGAATGAAGCTCACCCAGCCCGCGCCGGGAACCCCGACGGTCATCTTTGCCGTGATTGCCTTTGCCGCTTGGGTCTACTCCATCGCCGATGCTCCGTTTAGCGCGAACCGAACGGAAGCGCTGGACTCTTCCCCGAATCTCGTTCCCGCTCCAATGGGCAGCCGCGCCGACTGGGAACCCTAAGAACCTTTGCGGTAATCAGGGTTGTGTGAAGTTGCGCGTGGGGGCTGCCTGCTCCTCGGGCATGGGCGGGGGCATGGTTCTTCGGCGGCGGCGAGCACGGGCGCGGCGTGCTTGCGCGAGCTGGCGCTGTCGAAGGATTAACAGGGTTGCGCCCCCCCCACCTGCAAGTGTCACCCAGAGCCAGGGACTGCGGCTGGTGGCTCGAACCATGGAGCGAGGAATGGCTTGTGTGGCTTGGAGCGGGACGCGAACGATTTGTTTGCCGCCCCGAAGCACAACGAGCACTCCCACTTCTTGGCCCTTCTGAATCGGTGCCGTGTTGGCAGTAACCTCCACCCTTGTCTCGATTTTTGTGGGGTACAGGCGATCTTGTGTCACATGGAGCGTCTGGCTAACCTGCGCCGCAACGCGCCCCTCCGCCCCAAGACGTGTGGGCACCCACGCGGCCCGCTGCCCTTCAACGGCGACCGTCTTGGCACTGTAGCGAGCAAATCCCCACTCGATGAGAGAAACGGCATCCCCGACTCCGCTGGAAGGCGCTGCCAAGATGACGGCCAGTAGCCGACGACCATTGCGGGTTGCGGAGCCGACATAGCAGTGGCGGGCGGGATTGGTAAAACCGGTCTTTACGCCGTCGGCTCCTGGTACGACATCATAAAAGCTTTTTTTGGCTTTCGACTCCACGACGAGGTCTTTAAAATTCAACGAGCGGCTGATCGTCCGCCGTGGGATCGAAACGGCATCCGCAAAGCGTGGGTTTTGCAGGGCAATACGTGCAATCAGAGCGAGATCACGGGCTGTGGTGTAGTGATCGGGATCATGGAGCCCATGTGGGTTGACAAAGTGGCTACTGGTCGCCCCAATCTGCGCTGCCCGCTCGTTCATTTTCTGTGCGAAAGCGGGAACGGAGCCGGACACGTGGTCGGCGATAACGACGCCTCCATCGTTGGCGGAGCGCAGGAGAAACCCGTAGAGGAGCTGCTCGGCCCGGAAGCGTTCTTTGAGCTTGATATGAAGTGAGCTGGGCTCGACATTGAGCACCGCAGGGTCGGTGCACATGACAATGTCATCAGGCTTGGTGTTTTCCGCCAGAAGCAGACCCGTGAGAATCTTGGTGGTGGAGGCCGGGTAGCGCTTCGTATCGGCGGCGGACTCGTAGAGAACCTCGCCCGTATCGTACTCCATGAGGAGCGCACTGGGAGCGGAGAGCACGGGGGGCTTGCTCAGATCGGCTTTATTGAAGTAGCCCGGAAGCTTGCCGGACTTTACCAAGGCAATGTGCTCCGCCTCGGTCTTATAGGTGGGCGGTTTGCGGAGTGGAGGCCTGCGTCCGGGACGTGCGAGGCTGGGGACGCTACAAAGCAAGAGAAGTGCGAGAGGAAGAGTAAGAGGGAGAAGTTTCATAGGGCGCTGGCAGCCTCCAAAGAGAGCTGTGCGGCCTGCTGCTCGATCTCGGTTGGAGCATCGTCGGGGAGGGCAGGCAGATCCTCTATGCTAGTGAGGCCAAAGTAGTGGAGAAAAGCGGGCGTGGTGGCGTAGAGAATCGGTCGTCCGGGTGTTTGCTTACGTCCCGCTTCGGAGATCAGCTCACGCTCTTGGAGCGTCTTGAGGACGCCATCGCAGGAGACGCCTCGGATGGCCTCGATCTCCGCTGCCGTGGCGGGCTGACGGTAGGCGACAATGGTCAGCGTCTCCAGGGCGGGCTTGGAGAGGCGGTTGGCATGGGGCGCAAGGAGCTTGCCGATCGTCTCGCCGTACTCGGGCCGGGTGGCAAGCTGGAACGTATCCTCGCCGAGGGCCACGATTCGGAGGCCTGAGTCGGCGTCTTGATAGCGCAGGCGTAGCTCATCGAGCGCCTCGCGTACGGCATCTTCATCCCACTCGGTCGCCTTACTCAGCTCTTTGAGTGAGAGCGGATCACCGGAGACAAAGAGCAGTGCCTCTACCATGCCCAAAAGGCTACGCATCGTCGTCGGTTTCCTCCAAGTTAGATAAGTGAGAGGTAATGTGGGTCTCGCGGCTCTCTTCGGGGACAAAGACCAGGCGGATGGGGGTGCAGAACGCCTCCTGCTGGACATCTATCGAGCCCTGTTTGAGGAGCTCCAGGAGGGCTAAGAACAGCAAGATGATCTCGATCACCTCAAAAGGCGATACGGGGAGAAGCTCCTCTAAATCCAGTCCCTCATCGCCCGCTTTTTCGACTTGGCCTAGCACCAGGCGCATCGTCATGCGGAGCGTGATCTTCTGGCGACGGACACTGGTAATCTGCCGCTCGCCCGCTCCGACATCAGCGAGAATGCGCTCCAGGGCTCGCAGAAGCGCGTCGGCGGGGAGCTCGCCAAACTTGGGAGGCAGGGCGTACTCCGATGAATACGGCAGGGGGTCGCGGAAGAACGAGCGGTGGATCTCCCCCTCGCGCTGGAGCAGCGACTCGGCGATACTCTGGTACTGGCTGTACTCTAGGAGCCGCCGCACCAGCTCCGCGCGTGGGTCTTCCACACTGCTATCGGCTTCGTCCTCGTTTTCCTCTTTGGGCGGCGCGGGCAGTAGCAGGCGAGACTTAATCTCTAGGAGCGTGGCCGCCATCACGAGAAACTCCCCCGCCATGCCCAGATCCAGCGTCTCCATCGCATTGAGATGCACCAGGTACTGGTCACAGAGATCCGCGACAGGCAAGTCAAAGATATCCATTCGCCCGTGCCGCACCAAGTGCAGCAGCAGGTCGAGTGGACCGTCAAAGTCGTGGGCGTGTACCGTAGGAGGCGGCGCAAGTGCGACCGGCATAGATGAGATTATACCCTGCCAGATCGCTCTTTAACAGCCATAGCCCCCCGCTTCGTTGCTGTAGCCGCTGGTCTTGTCGTCACGCTTGGCAGGAAATATTTCTGCCAAAAAGTTAGCTCCCTGAATGATTTTGGGAACTAACCTTTTTGCTCTGGGATATCCCATCGCCATTTTTTATCTCCGTGTATGATTCTGGGAACTATCAAAATGGCGGACATAAATACCATTAGACGTTATACCCATTTAAATCCTCGTCCAGGCTCCTGACACAGTTAACAGTAAAACGCGTTTGTTGTGCCTACTCAGCTCATCTCAATCCGGCAACTGCTGTCAACAACTTGCAGCGGCTTGACTAAGGAACTAATGGATATAATGTCTATTTTCACTCCGGGATTCAAGTGCTTCTGAAGCCTTATGAGAGGAACTAAGATGTAATTTGGAAATACGTCATATGCGTATTGACATACTCAAAGAAATGGGTTAAACTCTTTTTGTTCGAGAACAATAGGGTTCTCACCGATCACGAAAAGCAGTAGGATTAGTAGTAGTGTCGAAGGGCTATAGTGCCCACAACTTCCGGGCTAGTGCCCACAACTTCCGGGCTAGTGCCCACAACTTCCGGGCTAGTGCCCACAACTTCCGGGCTAGTGCCCACAACTTCTGGTATTTTAAATATGATTGAGGTAGAAATA
>JAPLCP010000097.1 GCA_026392155.1 Armatimonadota bacterium
AGGCGCGCAGGAGCTTTACTTGGGTTAAGTGGGGAATGTCCCCAATCTCGTCTAAGAACAGCGTCCCGCCGTCGGCGAGCTCGAACTTACCTGGCTTTGCCGCTGTGGCTCCGGTGAAGGCGCTCTTCTCGTGTCCAAAAAGCTCGGACTCCAGTAGCGTGTCGGGCAGAGCCGCACACGAGATCGCCATAAACGGGCCGCGTTTTCGAGGGCTCGCCTCGTGGACTAGCCGTGCAGCGACTTCTTTACCCGTCCCGGACTCACCTAAAAGCAGCACGGTGGCCCGGCTGGCGTGGGATGCTTGCAGAAGCTGGTGTACCATTTTCTGGGTGGCAGGTGCGTTGCCAATCAGTGAGACTCCGGGAAGGTTGATAAGGTTCGGTGCAGGCACTGCGGTCGAGAGATTGGGCGCACTCCCGATCACCGACTTGACTTTGCCTGCCGGGATACTTGCGTGCGCGATGCTCTGCAGTGTCGGCTCAGGGCCCGCGATCAGGGCCCGCTCGACAGCATGCCGGACTTGCTCGACATCGAAGGGCTTGGTGATAAAGTCAAAGGCCCCTAGGCGCATTGCCTCCACAGCAGAGCGAACCGTTCCGTGCCCCGAGATAATCAGTGCCCGCAGCCCCGGATGGTTCTTGCGCACCGCTTCCAGCACCTCTAGGCCGTTCATGTCGGGCATGAGGTAGTCCGTGATCAGCAGATCCAGCTTTCTCTCCGCCTTGGCCTTGCGCACGGCATCTCGCCCGCCATCCGCTACCAGCACCTGATGCCCATCGCGAGCCAAAACGGCGGATAGGACACGTCGCAGATTCGGCTCGTCATCCACAATCAAGATCGTGGTGCCACTGGGCTTAATCTCTTCGTTTTCTGCTGTCATACCGTCTCGTCCTCAGCTGTCTTTGCCGGAGGCAGAACGAGGCTAAAACATGCCCCTCCGGTTGCTACATTCTCAGCGCGTATCGTGCCGCCCTGAGCCTCAATTGTCTTGCGTACTTGTGCTAACCCGAGCCCCGTCCCGCGCGCCTTCGTGGTAAAGAAAGGCTCCCAGAGCTGCTCGATCACATCACTGGGCAACCCCGGGCCGTTGTCCTCGATTTGTAGGCACCACCCCGGGGCCGCTTCGACAATGCGCACGATAATCTGGCTGTCCACGCGGGTATTTCCGACGGCGGCCATTGCCTGCGCGGCGTTGAGGAGAATATTGCGCAGGGCTCGCCCGAGCTGTGCCACATCCACCTCAACAAGTGCTTTTCCTACACTATATCGCTCTTGAACTCTCGAACAGCCCAGCCGCGCCAGCTCTTCTCGCAGGAAACTGACCTCAGCCTTGGCCAGCTCAACGAGGTCTGTTTCCCGACACACCGGAGCTGCAGGTCGAGCGAACTCCAATAAATCCGTGGTCAGTGTCCCCAAGCCATCTACTTCCTCGACGACTATATTCAAAAAGTCACGCACAGTTTCATCACTACTGCCCTGAAGAAGAAACTGTGCCGCGCCTTTGATCGAGCCGAGTGGGTTGCGTAGCTCGTGGGCGATCGTCGCGGCAAGCTGCCCCATGGCGGTCAGTGCCTTCGAGCGCTCCATCTCCCGCTCTAGCTTAGCCTGATCTTTGGCGGCCTGCGTGAGATCGTCAATGGTCTGCCGCTGCGCGATCACGGCTCCCGCTTGTGCCGCAAAGAGCGAGAAGATCCGCAGATCGCTGTCGGTGTACTGGGTGGCAGGGGCGTGGCGGGAGACGCAGAGCACGCCCAGCGCCTCGTCGGTGATTCCCAGAAGCGGCGCACAGAGCGCACTCTCCACCTCGGGGCGCTTGGTAATCTCGTTCTCAGCCAGTAAGGGATGGGTGTGGGGATCGCGGTTGACTAAGATCGGCTGACGCGTCTCGGCCACACGTCCTGCGATGCGCTCGCCCATGAGCAGTGTCACGGACTGGGAGACATCGGCGGCGAGTCCGACAGAAGCGACCATGCGCAGCACATCGGTTCCTCGCTCTCGCAAAAACACCGAGCCGGTGTGGGCATCCAGCGCCGCCACTGCCCGCTCCGTGACGTGCTTCAGGAGCCGCTCCAGATCAATGTGTGGTGCCGCACGCCACAGCTCATAGAGCGCGGCAAGCTGACGCTCACGGCGCTCCAGCTCCGCTCCAGTGGAGGAGGAATGAGGGGGTGCAGTGAGCGTGCTTCCGGTGTGACGCCGCGCCTTTACCAGCACAGCGGTTCGTTTTTTAGTTACTTCGGTCATCCGTAAAAATGCCTACCTTAACCGTAAGTTTCGGTAGGTTTACACCAACAATGGAGACCAGTAACCTAAAACGATAGAATTTCCTCGCTAAAATGTCGGAGATGAGGGCCAGGGTTTCCCCTAGAATGCTACGCGCACGGAGCCAGAAGCGTGTGACGACGCAAGGGCAGGGTCAGTACAGGCCAACACTGGAGTGATTCGTGATGTTCGCTCGATTTATCTTTGTCGCTATGCAGCACGATTCCCTTGATCGATTCCTTGCTGGATCACATCCGTGACACGGGCGAGGTACTGGGAGACATTGTGGTGCTGGCGTACTCGAGACAGGCCATTCTTGCCCAGTGTCTGCGCCCGCTCCGGTTGGTCGAGAAGAGTCAGAATTGCCTGCGAGAGGGCGAGTGGGTCACGGGGCGGAACCAGAAGACCAACTTCGTTCTCCACAACAAACTCGGGAACGCCCCCAGCGCGCGTCGATATGACCGGCTTTCCCATTGCCATGCCTTCGAGCGCGACGAGGCCAAATGGCTCCTCCCAGCTCGGCATCATCACGATGTTGGAGGCCGCAATGAACTCCGGGATGCTACGAACATACCCCACGAGCCGGACTCTCTGTCCGACCCCGAGGCTCTCGATCTGCCTCTCAAGGCGCAGACGGAGCGCTTCTGGGCCGCGACCAGCAATCAGGACGTGTGTCTGTGGAGAGCGCTTCAGGACATGCACCGATGCCGCGATCAGATCATCTTGGCCTTTATACTCATTCAAACGTCCCATCATCGCGATCAGTGGCTCGTTGGTGCCGACACCATACTCGGCACGGGTCCGTGTGCCATCGAGATCTGGGTTGTACTTTTCGAGTTCCAGCCCATAGGGAGTGAGATGGAAGCGGCTCGGATCCGGGATATAACGAGCGAGTTTCTCACGGAGGTAGTGGCTGTGGCCGTGTATCTGAGCTGCGCTCTGCAAGACAAAGCGCGATATCTTACCATTTTCACCATAAAACGGATAGGCCGCTGCGAGGATGAATGGGCGGCGGGTGAGCCGAGCCGCGAGCGCGGCGAGTATCGGTGCTGCGCCCCGATCGATGGAGTAGAGCGCGGCGATCTTCTGGTCGCGTATTGTGCGGAGGAGTCGCACCAGCCCCATCGCGAAGTCCTTCACCTGCGTGGGTCGCCCGCTCCGATTGGGGAGAGCCGCCTCGACTCCCCCCAGCTCGGCCGTCGTGAGCTTTAAGTCGGGGATCGTGCAGAGCTGGCGGTGGACATCGCCTCGTGGTTTGCTCACCACGTGCAGGTCAAACTGGGTTCGTGATAGTCCACGGAGGGCCAGGAGAAGAGTCTCGACATCGCCTTCAACTGTGCTATAAGTATTCAGGGCTAGGAGTGGTTGCCGGGTTGTATTCATGTTTGCTCATAGATTTCTGTGCAATACTCATGCCAAACGCACCAGCACAGCGGTTCGTTTTTTAGTTACTTCGGTCATCCGTAAAAATGCCTACTTTAACCGTAAGCTTCGGTAGGTTTACACCAACAATGGAGACCAGTAACCTAAAACGATAGAATTTCCTCGCTAAAGTGTCGGAGATGAGGGCCAGGGTTTCCCTAGCTTTTCGGCGATATAGCGGCCTTCGTGCTGAATCACACGCTGGAGTTCGGCTTGGACACTACGCTCACGGAGCGAGAAGGCAGTGAGGTGTGCGGCATAGATCAAGGCGAGCACAGCGGCTAGGGGAAGCGTGTAACGACGCAAGAGCAGGGTCAGAGAGATCTTATGGCGGTGTGCAAGGATCGCGCTCACTCCCAGCAAGACAAACGGGGCTACCAAAGCGCTCAAGGCTATCGTGGCCTCAAGAGCAAACGCACGCGACAGGAGCTGCGCCTCCGCTGCCTCATCGGCACTATTGCCTGCGAGCGACTGAATCACGCTACTGTAGGCCATCGAGTCGCGGAGGTTGCCGATTCCCTGCCAGAGCAGCCAGACCATCACGGCGACAAAAATCCCCACGCTAACCACGGAGGCGGCGCGGCCCGTTTTTTGGCCCAGCCACGGACGAAGGAGTGCCAGCCCGCCCAGCACGCAAAGCAGTGTGGTCGCTCCTAAAAGCGCAAGGCTCGCCAGTAAGCGCCACTGAGTTTGGAAGAGAGTCGTGGAGCCAAAGACAGACGTGTCGGAGGCGCGGCTTACAAGAGAGCGGGTCGCCTCGCCTGCCTTCAAATACGCTTGCCAGCGAGCTGCCTCGTTGGGTTCGTTGTGCGCTTGAAGATACGCCGTAAACTGCGCACTGAGCCAGTGGCGATCTGCATTCCCCTCACTCTTCATCTCTTGGGCAGGTGCGCCTCCAGGGCGGCCTTCAGAGACCTGCACCAGTGACATTCCCACCACTTCCCCGATCAGCGACGAGGACTGATCGCGCATTTTATCCCCCAGCAGGGCCACGTCACGGCGAAGCGCCAGCCCCTTTTTGAAGTCCCCCGCTTGCTCGGCATGCATCGCCTGGGCCGTTATCACGCGAGTCATCGCACGCAGAGACGCATAGTGTGGGAAAAGAATCATCGCCAGAGTGGCACTCTGGGTCAGGCTGTTCTGGGGGCCATAGCTCAGCTCTGCACGGCGGATCGCTCCGCGTGCCTCCACATCAATGTACTCTCTCCAGAGCGGCTTCTGCGCAGCCCGATGCAGCGCCGCTTGTGCCTGGTGATCCTGGTTGAGGGAGTAGTGTGCAATCGCGGCCATCGCAGGGAAGTAGGCATTGTCAGGGTCGAGTTTTTCGCCCGCCGCACAAGAGCGCAGCATGATCGCCGCATCACCTGCTTCATCGGGGTTCGGGGTGCTGGTGTAGTTGGCATACTGAGGTGGCCGAAGCTCGTCTTGGAGCGCTTGGTGCCCCACTCCCACTGAGCCACCGTTCTTACACCCCATTCGCAGCAACGTCGCATGAACCGCAGGACTCTCCGGAACTTCCTGCGCCAGTGCCTGAAGCGCCGCCCATTTTACCCGCCCGGAAAGCTGCGTGGTGCTCGCCAAACGAACCGGCAGCTCGCGGGACGGCGGGACGGCGCTCTCGGGCGACGGTGACGAAATCTTTGGCCCAAATCCCCCCAGCGGCAGGTCACTCTGCTTGACTCCCAGATTTGTCAGGTTTTTTCCCCAAACGGACCTACCTGCCGCCAGGCTCATGTCAAAGCGTAGCGCATCCCGCGTGAGCGGCAGAAGGCAGAGGGATACAAATGTCGCAGCGATCAGGCTCGCCGCAAGCACATTCCAGCGTTTCATATCTCTCTAACGCAGCATCTATCGTCTTGGTTGCGGCCTGTCAAGATACAATGCTCTGAATTTTATGGACACACCGCTCTTTCTTGCTGCTTTGAAGCAGGCTACGGAGGCGATTGAGCTTCCCCTTACCGAGGCACAGGCGGCGCAGTGCGCTCACTTTGCTGCGCTGGTGGTCGAGACCAACCAGACCCTGAACCTCACCCGAATCACAGAGCCGGAGGCGATGGCGATCAAGCACTTTGCGGACTCACTGACGCTGCTCAAGGCGGTTCCTGAGCTGAGACAAAAGGCGACGGTATGCGATGTGGGCACGGGCGCGGGCTTTCCGGGTGTGCCGCTCAAGATCGTCCGCCCCGATGTCCAGCTCACACTAGTGGATAGCCTGCGCAAGCGCCTGAAGTTTTTGGAGAGTGCTCTGGAGACCCTAGAGATTCCCGATGTCACGCTGATCCATACCCGCGCGGAGGAGCTGAAAAACGCTCGCTTTGATCTGGTCACCGCCCGCGCCGTCGCTGCGCTTCCCAAGCTGATTGGCTGGTGCGGGCCGCTGGTCAAGCCGGGTGGCTACTTTGTGGCGATGAAGGGCGCGGAGCTCGAAGACGATGAAGGCATGGCGGCCAAGCTCGGCCTGACATTCCTTCGACAACTGGAAATCACACTGCCGGATGCAGAATCTTCTCGCAGAAATTTGGCTGTCTGGGTAAAATAGCCTATGCGGCTATGTCTGCGAGAGCTGGAACCGGAGATGGCGCGACGTGTGCGGGTCGTGCAACAAAGTAGCGCCGGGCAGGAGACACTAGAGCGGACGACACTGGAGCCGATCTGGTCGGTGTTCTCCCTGATGTGCTCGCTTCTGATCGTGGCGCTGTATATCTTAGTCTGCTTCCGAGTGGGAGGAGCCATCGCGATCTTTTTCCTCCTGCTCACACCAGGAATTCTCCTAGCCGCCACCCAGCTGCCTCGGATGCTCACGCCACGCACCCTCAGCGCCCCCGCCCTGCGACTGCTCCTCACAGAACCTAGCTTGCCACGGGTCGAGCAGCTCTACACGGAGATCCTCCTGATGCTCGTCGAGACGCCCACCCAAAAACCCGCACCCCTTCGAGCACTCCTCGACGAGGTCAACCAGCTTGTTCGCGTGGACCGTACCATGGCGGCGCAGCAGACAAGGCTCCAGCAAGTCACCGATCCCCAGAGGCTACGCGGCACGGAGACGGAGTACCAGCAGCTCACCGAGCGGCTGGCGTGCGAGAGCGACTCTATTGCCCGCATGGCTCTGGCCGAGAGCCTGGAGCTCTGTGCGGAGCGGCGGGCGCACCTGCAGAGCCTGCCGCTTCTGCTACACCGCCTGAGTGCACAAAGAGAGCTGCTATTGCAAGGAGTTGCCCTGGCGCATGCCGCGCTCCTGCGCACCCGCACGGTGCCGCTGACCACCATGCCTCCTGAGATAACCGACCTGCGGGCCCGTGTGCGCGAGCTCACCAGCGAGAGCCTTGCTCTGGAAGAGGCGACGCAGTCGCTTCTCTAGGCCCTAATCCGGGTGACGCAAGATCAGCACGGAGCACGGCCCGCTGATGGCCTGGTGCAGGGAGACACTCCCGAGAGTCAGGCGCTCCAGCAGGCTATGGCCCTTCGCCCCCAGGATCAGCAGCTCCGCGCTGGCCTGATCTAGAGCGCGGTCTATAGCTTCATGGATCGGCTGGGTGTAGAGTGCGGTCTCGATGGTCACTTTGGGCCACTCTTGAGCAAGCCGTTTTGCAACTTGCTCGCTCCGTCGCTCTAGTGCCTGCCGCACCGAGGCGGCGATAGAGACACCCAGCTCGGGGAGCTCTCGATCTAAAAACTCAAGATCAAGCTCGGGTGCAACACTCATCACCAGAAGATGGGAAATCCCACGCGGCGCAAGGTCAATCAGAGTCTCCAGGCAGCGATTGGCATACTCCGAGTGGTCCGTGGCGAAGACAGCACGCAGTGGTAGGTCATCCGCCTTGTAGAGAAGCGATGGGCGAGCAATAAGAACGCTCTGGTGCGCTCCCATTGCCACCCCACGGGCGACACTGCCCGTCAGCGCCGCTACTCCCTCGCTCCGTGCATGTGAGGCATTGACCGCCACCAGCTCCGCATGAAGGGCCTCAGCGCGATGTAAGAGTGCCTCCGTGGGATGGCCAAACAGCACATCGCCTTTTGCCTGAGGTAACAGACGTGCAGCACTCTCCACCAGCTGACGGGCATGCCGGTTCTCCGACGAGATAATACTCTCTACCTCATCCGGTGTCCGTGCACCCTCGATCCCATAGCTCAGATAATCTCCTGCCGAGAGCGTGTGCACCAGCTCAAAGTGCGCATAGGAGAGATCTAGCCGCTTGAGCAACGGCACCACGGGAGCGGTCTGACGGTCTACCCCGACTAGAACTTGAACCATTTTACTTACGCCCTCACCACCAGAACCGAGTACGGTGAGAACACCGACTCACGAAACGAGACACTTCCCAGAGTCAGGCGCTCAAAGAAGCTATGGCCGTGTGCCCCTAAGATCAGTAGCTCCGCCTCGCTGTCTTTCATCGCCTCTGCAATCGCCTCATGCACATCAAGCGAGGAAATACGCGACTCAAACGTCGTCAGCATGGGGTGAAAGCAACCACTGAGCTTCTCGATCAGAGCCTTATTCTTTACTTCCAGTGTCTCGCGCACGGCTTGTGTCGGCTCGACCGCCATGGTGGGAAGCATCGGCTCCATCGCACGAATTCGCTCCTCGGGAAAGGCAGACAGAACCGTAATGTGCTGGATTCCCTGTGGCCAGAGCTGGGTCAGGCGGGTTATACAGCGCTCCGAGTACGGTGAGTGATCTGTCGCCAGAACCGCACGCAAGGGACGAAGCTCCTCTGACTCTCCCCGTGCCAAGAGGACGCTCTGATGTGCCCCAATCACGAGGCCGCGTGCCACACTTCCCGTCAGGAAAGCAACCAGCGGCCCCGCTACCGTCCCATTGATCGCGATCAGATCGGCATGGCTCTCATCCGCATGCACCATCAGGCGCTCGGTGGGGTTGCCCATCACCACGACAGGCTTGGCATCGCCACCCAGCTCTGCCACCACTTTTCCCGTGGCCTCTGTCGCGTACTCGTGGTCGCGCTGAGCCGCCTCAGCCAACACAGCAGGTGCGATTACGGGATCGTACTCCCAGCCCGTGTAAGTCGGCGGGGGCACCGCGTGCACGACATCGGTCTGCGCCCGTGCAAACCGCAGGCGCTTGAGTAGCCCTACCACAGGGGAGTTTCCTCCTGCCATCGCCAAATCTGCCCCTAACACAATCTTCATTACTGTCTCCTGAGCCTTAGTATAGCCCAAAAGTCAAAAGTTAAATCGGCGTTTTGACAGATTGCAGAATCGCTTGGTAGATGGCTTGGACACTGAGCTTGGTCTCCGCAAGTGTGATATCCGTGCGAACCACAAAGTCGGCGCGGCGAACTTTCTCTTCGGGGTCAAGCTGGGCAGCAAGGCGCTGCTGGGCAGCAGCCTCACTGAGGCCACGCGCTTTGAGACGAGTAAGCTGTGTCTGAGGACTCGCGGCCACGGCCACAACACCTTGGAACCAGGCCTCCAGCCCACCCTCAAAAAGCAAGGGGACTTCGTAGAGCAACAAGCCCACCGTAGAGTCTGCCTGCGCGGTGTCAATGACGGTGCGCATGCGCTGGCGGATCGCAGGGTGCATGATGGCATTGAGCCGCTTACGCGCCTCAGCATCTCCAAAGATCTTTGCCGCCAGCTCGGCGCGGTCAATCGTACCAAACGCTTCCCAGACCGCAGCACGGGTGGGCTCGCCCTCCGCCAGAACGGCGCGCGCGTCTTCGTCGGCAGAGGCGAGCATCGCCCCACACTCCGCAAAGAGCTTGCTGACGGTGCTCTTGCCGCACGCAATTCCCCCGGTAATGGCCCAAGTCTGCATCAAAAAATAAAGCCCTCCTCCCAGTGCCCTTTGGGCGTTTGGGAGGAGGGTTGAGAGGAGGGTCTACTCCTCGGTTGCGACTTCGACTTCCGCTTCGACGTCGTCTCCGGCTATGTCAAGTGGCTCGGTGCCATCAATATCGGAGAGATCATCGTCCTCGTCTTCGACGCGGCGACGCTTCTCGCGCTTGGCTCCGCCTTTGGACTTGTTGAACATGTCACCGAACATATCCCCCAGTGTCAGGCCACCAAACTGATCGGAGCGCATGTACTGGCGATAGTCACCACCACCGCCGCCGCCACCGGTCATACCGCCCTCATCGTCATCACGACCGCGCTTCTTGCGCTTCTTAGGTGCAGTACCATCGGTGATCGGACCAGCAGCCACACGCGGCTCGGGCTCCGCTTCGCGGGTCGTCATGGCACGCAGAGAGAGAGTCAGGCGGCGCTCGTCGGGGCGGACATCCACCACTTTGACTTGCACCATCTGGCCTGCCTCAACGACATCCGATGCCCGTGCCACACGACGATGCGAGAGCTCGCTGTTGGGAATAATTCCCTCAATGCCACCCTCAAGCAAGACAAACGCGCCGAAGGGAACGGGCCGTGTAACCTCGCCCTCAACCACGTCGCCTGTCCGGTACTTCTCGGCCACGCTCTCCCAAGGATCGGGAAGAATCTGGCGCATTCCGAGGCTAACGCGGCCTTCGTTGGAGCCGAGGCGCAGGATCTTCACCTGAACTTCTTGTCCCACTTTAACCACATCGGAGGGGTGCTTAACACGGGTCCAGCTCATCTCGGAGACGTGCAGGAGACCATCAATACCACCCAAGTCCACAAACGCACCGTAGTCAGTGACGCGGCGGATGATACCCGCGCGAACTTGACCTTCTTCCAGGTTAGAGAGCGTATCTAGCTTCTGCTTCTCGCGCTCTTGCTCGGTGGCAATGCGGTTGGAGAGGACGACTTTACGTGCGCCCCGATCCACTTCCAACACCTTGAGTGGGACTTCGGTTCCCACGAACTTATCCAGATTCTTGAGCTTGCCATTGCCGACATGGGAAGCGGGCACGAAGCCGCGGATCCCCAAGTCAACCACGAGCCCGCCCTTGACGCGCTCGCTGACCTTCGCCATGACGATCTCGCCAGACTTCAGGCACTCTTGGACACGGTCCCAAGCCTTCTCGAAGTCAGCACGCTTCTTGGAGAGGTGAAGAACACCGTTCTTATCCTCATCCAGGACCACAACGAGAATCTCGCTCCCCACGGGGAACTCTTCTTCCATGTTTGCGATCGGCTCACGCGAGATCTCATTAGGACGAATAAGTCCCTCTGACTTGGTACCGACATCTACGAGAATGCCGTCCGAGTCAATGTGGACAATTGTTCCCTTAACCAACGATCCGTTTCGCAGCTCACGGGTGGAGTTTTCAAAATCTCCTCCATCACCCCCACCACCGGGAACCTCGATTTGATCGAGCGGCGGCATCTGCTCCACTTCAGTGGCATCGGTCGTGACGGTCGCAGAAACAGCTTCCTGCGTCGCGTCGTTCATATCCTCGGACATAGACTACGATAACTCCCTACAAGATGCAGCAATTACACTAGGTAGCTGCACCAGTTTTTCATGATTTCCAGTATTTTGTTATTCAGTTTTGGCATACTGGGCAGAAGGTAGTTCCCCTCCCCCCCAGCTTTATTTTTTTCAGTGGCGCGGTACAGCGCGGACAAGCCGCCCCTTCCCGGTCATAGACCTGTGGGATATAGCTTCCCACCTGACCATAGAGATCCACGTAGTCGCCCCGTGTCCCCCCCTGTGCCACCGCTTCGGTAAGTGTCTGCCAGATGCTCTCTGCCAGCCGCTCACACTCGCTCTCTGTCAGTGCCGCTGCCGCCCGTGTAGGAGCAAGCTGCGCACGAAACAGTGCTTCGTCGGCGTAGATGTTCCCCACGCCTGCGACAATCTTCTGATCCAAAAGAACCGTCTTAATAGCCACCCGCCGGGTTGAGAGTCGCCTTGCAAACTCTCTGCGATCCCAGCTAGGCCCTAACGGCTCCTCGCCAAGCTCTGGGAGTGACTCGCCTGCAACCGCAATACGACACTCTCCCCAGCCCCATATATCGTCAAAGTGTAGCGACTTGCCTTCATCTAGGCCCAACCGCAACACCCCATACCTCCCCAGCGGCTCCTCGTCCGTTTTTAGACGAAGCGCCCCACGCATATTCAGATGAAGGCAAAGAGTAAAAGAGGGAGAGGAGAAGCTATCTACCGCAAGCGGCAGGAAGAGGTATTTACCGCGCCGACTTACACCAACAATACACTTCCCGACAGCGCGATCTCGAAACTCGACCTCACTCTGGCCTTTTAGCACCTTAGGGTTGGCAATCACGACGGAGAGTATTCTCCGACCCACGGACTCTTTTTCGAGCCCTCGTCGCAGTGTCTCCACCTCCGGCAGTTCCGGCACGCCCCAATCGCCACCTTTTCTGTTTTATCTAGGCACACGTGCGCCTAGTAAAGCGGAGCTATTCTACCAACATTTCCACACCTACGTCAAGGGAAAAAGCAAAATTAGTCTCCCTTTAAATATTTCAAGACTTCTTGCGCATGACCTTCCGGTTTTACTTTGGCAAAAACACGCGCAATGGTGCCATCACTTCCCACAATAAATGTCGTCCGATCAATGCCCATGTAGGGCTTTCCGTAGTTCATTTTCTGCACCCACACCCCATACGCTTGCGAAATTTCGGTCTCCGTATCAGCAAGCAGCGGAAACGTCAGGCCAAACTTACTCACAAACTTCTCGTGCGACTTGACGCTGTCTTTAGAGATTCCCAGCACCACGACATCTAGGGCAGCGAGCTCGGCACTCAGATCACGAAATGCACAGGCTTCCACCGTGCACCCTGGGGTATCGTCTTTGGGGTAGAAAAACAATACCACGCGCTTTCCTTGTAGCGCGGAGAGCGTGATGCTCTCGTCACTGCCTGAGGCAGGGAGAGTGAAATCGGGGGCTAGCTGCCCCTCAGTTGGTCGTTCCATTATTTTTAGCTTGCGCTCCTTTTCCAGAGGATATCGGGCTGCCCAGCGCTTTGATTGGCAAACCGCGCCAGGGAAAACAAAAAATCAGAGAGGCGGTTGAGATAGCGGATCGCCTCCGGGTTGGTCTGCTCGGGCTCCGCCTCATAGAGCGTGACGACGGCTCGCTCCGACCGCCGCACCACGGTTCGGGCAAGGTGCAGCGCCGCCGCCAGAGGTGTTCCCCCCGGCAAAATAAAGCTCCGAAGCGGCTCTAGCGCAGCTTCTAAGAGATCTATCTCGCGCTCCAGCCACGCTGTCTCTTCCCCCGAAACACGGGGGACGCGGCTCTCGCCCTCGCTTCCCTTCCCTAAAGTCAAAGGCGTGGCGAGATCACCGCCCACCACAAAAAGCTCCGCCTGAAGTTTCTGGAGCCGCATGGTCTCCCCCAGCGTCGCCGCCACTCCCAGAGCGGCATTGGCTTCGTCTACGCTCCCGTAGGCCGCCACTCTCAGGCTATCTTTCCGAACCCGCTCGCCGCCATAGAGCCCCGTCTCCCCGGAGTCGCCGGTGCGTGTGTAAAGCTTCATCGCCTTGAAGTATACCCAGAAGATATTTTTATTATTTTCGATTTCTCTGTAAACCAAAGGCAGGCTTGGGTGATCTTAATAAGTGATGAGACATGACTCCCGAGCATCGTAGTATGGACTGACTGTTCTGCGGTGCTCGCTTTTTTCGAAGTGGTTTTAAGGGAGCGCATAATTTGCTGGAAGAGGAGAGATTCAAAAGCCTAGTCGCGTCTTTTGATCAGGAGCACACGCGCCTGATCCGCCTTTGTGCACGCCTGACTGGAAGCCGAGACTCCGCCGAAGACCTGGCGCAAGAGACTCTCGTCGAGGCGTGGCGCAATCGCCAGAAATGGACGGGCTACGGAAGCCCTTTTGCCTGGCTCTCCCGAATCGCGGTCAATGTCTGCTGGCGCTGGCGACGGAGCCGTGGCCGCGACTCTGAGCGCCTTACCGAGGCCCCCGAAGAGGGACTTGAGAATCTTCTTATCGCGCCAAGCTGGCAGGCGGAGCTAGAGCAAAGTGAGCTCTTGGACCTGCTAGACCGCGCCCTAGACACCCTCCCTGAGCCAACTCGTGCGCTGATGGTCGCCAAGTATGTCGAAGACACGCCGCTGAGCGAGCTCTCGGTGCGCCTTGGAGCCACCACGGGCACCCTCGCGGTCCGTCTCCACCGGGGCAGGCAAGCGCTCCAGGAGGTTCTCAAGTCCCGTTTTCGCGACGATGCGATTGCCTATGGCCTGATCTCGGAGAGCGATGCGTCCTGGATCGAGACAAAGCTCTGGTGCGCCACCTGCGGCACAGCGCGGCTCCAGGCGCTACGTGACCCGCAGGACTGCTTTTTTCTGCGCTGCCCCCACTGCTTCCCCCAAACAGGCCAGTACTTTGAGTGCGTGGATCTGGCAACCCGTGCGGCCCAGCGCATTCTCGGGGAGGCGCAGGGCTTCCGCACGATGCAGAGCCGGCTCGATGCCGCTGGGTTTCGCTACTGCCAGCAAGCTCTGGAGCGCGGCCAGGCGACCTGCGCCTACTGTGGCAAGCCCGCAAGAGTCGGCTGCCTGGCTCCCGAAAAAGCGCTCCAGACACTCCCTGGTGGCTTCAATGCTCTGCGCGGTGAGTATGTCCTAACCATGCAGTGTGACAACTGCACCGCTCCGACTCTCGCCATCGGTCTGAGCCGCTTACTGCTCGGCGCTCCCGAGGCCCAAGCCTTCTGGAAAGCCACCCCACGCCTACGCCGCACCCCTGATCTTGAGGTCGTCTTTGCCGGAGCTCCCGCCATCCGCACCCGCTACGAAAATGTCGCTGGAGGAAGCGCCCTAGAGATCTACTCCCAGCGCGACACCTTCAAGCTCCTGAGCATCCGCCAGGAGTAGGAGACTAGCGAGAAAGCGTGGTTCTCGGCTATACTGCGCCCGTGACAATTCGTGAGGAGCTTCTCTCGCTACTAATCTGCCCGGAGACGGGTGAGCCGCTTTCGGGATGGGATGGAACAAGTGCGCACGGGACCTTGACCACGGCAAGCGGGCGGAGCTACCCGGTGACCGATGGCATTCCAAACCTCTTGCCCGATGTTCTGCGGGGTAGTGCCGCCGACGACACGGAGGCGAGTGAAAAACGCTCGGAGATGCAGGCGCGCGATGCCCAAGTGAAGTCCTACGACCAGATGCTGGGGCTGAAGCTCTTTACCTACTACGAGGTGCCACTCACCCTGAAGTTTCTGCCGCTGGAGCCCTCACACTTGATGCTGGAGGGTGGCTGTGGCACCGGGCGCATGACGAAAACATTTGCGGAGCGCACGCGGGGGCTCGTCTGTGTGGACTTTTCCCGAGAGTCTCTGCGGGTGGCGAAAACAAAAGTCCCCTCAGCCCTGGCAGAGCGGGTACTCTTTGTGCAGGCGGATCTCTCACGACTGCCGACCAAGTCCGAAGCGTTTGATCGGGTCGGCTCGTTTGGCGTCTATGAGCACATTCCGACTCCCGAAGCGCGAGATGGCGCTTTGAAACATCTGGCGCGGGCCTGTAAATCAGCAAAAAACGGCGGGCGAATCGCACTCTCAGCCTATCGGTGGGGACCACCCGTGAGCTTTATGAGCGAGCGTGAGGGGCACCATCCGGGCGGGATTTACTTTATTCGGCTCACACAAAGCGAGCTTAAGGCGCACTGCGCGCCACACTTCGCGGTGCACGGCGCGACCGAGGCACTTCTGTACTATCATCTGATCTGGGGACAAAAAGAAAACCATGGCTAGTGGCTACACACCGGGGCTGACTGTCAGCCCGCGAACGACAATCGTTAAGACGCGACGGCTACCGCTCAAGGGCGAGGTTCTGGTAGGTTTGGGGGACTGGGTTCTCCCCGACACCGCCGTGGCGCAGGCCAAGCTTCCGGGCATCATGCAGACCGTGAAAGTGGCCTCACGGCTGGGCGTGGACGCGTCCGAGGTGCCTGAGCTGCTCACTATCAAGATCGGGGATCGTGTAGAGAAAGGCGACCTGATCGCCCGCACCAAGGGGCTCTTTGGCAAGTTCTTTATCGCCGATGCCAAGGCCAGCACCTCCGGGGTCATTGAGATCATCTCCCCCATCTCCGGCAATGTCGGCATCCGTGAGTCCCCAACCCCGGTGGAGATCACGGCCTACATTCCGGGCAAGATCACCCAAGTCATCGAGGGTGAGGGCGTAGAGATCACGGCCCACGGTGCCCTCATCCAGGGAATCTTCGGCATTGGGGGCGAGCGCCGTGCACCGCTTCTGATGGTCTCACAGAGCCCCGATCAGCCCCTCACCGAGAGCGATATCAACGCCAGTCAGGCAGGAAAAGTCATTGTCGGGGGCTCGAATATTTCTGGGGCGGCGCTGCGAAAAGCGGCGGAGCTGGGCATCGTCGGAATCGTGGTGGGTGGAATCGTGGACAAGGACATGGTGGACTACTTAGGCTACGATATCGGGGTCGCGATCACGGGCCACGAGAATATCCCTCTCACCATGGTGCTCACCGAGGGCTTCGGAACCATTGCGATGGCCAACCGGACATTCAACCTGCTCAAGTCACTGGAGGGCCGCAGCGCCGCTATCAGTGGAGCCACCCAGATTCGCGCCGGGGTGATTCGCCCGGAGGTAATTGTCGCCGACGAGACCGAGAACGAGGGCATTGGCCAGCACGATGATGCCGAGCTCAACTTCACGCTCCAGCCCGGTGGCCAGATCCGCATTATCCGTGAGCCGTATTTTGGTGCACTCGCAACCGTCACCGAGCTCCCCACCCAGCTTGTACAAGTAGACTCCGGCACCGAAGTGCGTGTGCTCCGTGCCAAGCTCGCCAGCACGGGTGAAGAAGTCACGGTTCCCAGAGCCAATGTTGAGATCGTGGCGGGCTAGCTCACCTGGAGGAACTTTCCGATACTAAGGAAAGTCTATACTCGGAAGCGACGTCACGACCATGAACCCACGAATTCTTGTTTTAATCGCCATGCTGGCCGGGCTCTTTTTTCTCATGGTCGCGCTGATCCGCTGGGGGGAGAGCTATCGTCTGCACCAGAAACAGGAGCAACAGCAGCTTTCTCCCCGTGAGGGCTCTTCGCGAGCTCCCGTGGCTTCCCACAACCCGACACCCTATCCGGGGCCGATCCAGCCGATGTCCCCCCCAGCGCGTCTTTCTCAGCCCACCACTTTCATCCCAGTTGCGACAACTTTCATCCCTGTTGCGACAACGCGCCAAATCGCCCGCCCCACGCTCACCCAAACTCCCCTGATGCGCTACTTGGGCGATGTGAATGCCATTGAACAAGATCGCCAGCGTGTCTGGCAGGCTTGGTCGCTACGCCTCGCAACGACTCCAACCGAGACAACGAGCTCCTCACAAGCAACAACCCCAGAAGCACGCCCGACTCCCTCGCCAGATGACCTCATGGCATCGGCGGCACAGTGGGACAAGAAGCTAGCCGGAAAGCTCCCCGACTCGACGTGCCTTGCGTTCCACCTCGCCTACCTGCGCTACCTCGCCCTAGAGCAAGACTATCTGCTACGCCTGACGGTTCTGGCACAAACCAGTAGTCAGCAAGCCCAGCTAGCACTTCGAGCAGAGATGGAGAACGCACTGGCCGAGGCGGCGATCGCGGTTCGTGCCAAGCTCCGCGACCTCCAGCACGATCACCCGGAGCTGGGCAACGAGCTGTCGCAGCTTCAAATCAGGTAAAATCCGAGGCATGGCAACTCTCTTTGGTAAGTCCTACTCGCGCACTGCCGTGCGTCAGCGGGTGGGCGAGCTGGTTCAAGTGGCGGGTGTCGAGCGCTTCACCTACGACGAAGGCGTCCAAAGCGGCGTCAAAGCGGCGCGGGTGCGCTCCGGCGGCGGGCTTGACTTCACGGTTCTCTTCTCACGCGGCATGGATATCGGGGCGGCGAGCCTCTTTGGCGTCCCGTTTGCCTGGGTCTCGGCGACGGGCTGGGCGAGCCCGCATGCCTTTGTCCCCGAAGGACGCGGCTGGCTCCAGACCTTTCACGGCGGGCTGCTCACGGGCTGTGGCCTGAGCAACGCAGGTGCCTCCAACCAAGATGGCGAAGAAGCACTCGGGATTCATGGACGTCTCTCCCACATTCCCGCAGAAGACACGAGCGCCCGGACGCAGTGGGATGGTGACGAGGCGACAATCCTCCTTGAGGGCACGATGCGCGAGGCCACGGTCTTTGGCGAGAATCTCAGGCTCACTCGCACCATCACCACGCCCGTCGGTGGCACCAGCATGACCATCACCGACACGGTCACCAACGAGGGCTTCAAAGTATCGCCCCTGATGCTGCTCTATCACCTCAACTTCGGCTGGCCCTTGGTTGAGGAAGGCACCGTGATCCGCTTCCCCGAGGGCACGACCAGCACCCCAAGAGACGCCGATGCCGCCGCAGGCCACGCCACGGCTAACACCCTCACCGCCCCAACGAAAGAATATGCCGAGCAGTGCTTCTTCCACAATATTCCTGGGGAAGACGTGGAGATCGAAATGGTGAACCCGTCGGGCTTTGGTGTGCGTGTCGGCTACAAGCAGTCCGAGTTCCCACACCTGACCGTCTGGAAGATGATGGGCGAGGGCGAGTACGTCTGCGGCATCGAGCCCGCCAACTGCAAAGTTCTAGGCCGCGCCGCCGAGCGCGAAGCCGGACGTTTGCAGTACATCGCCCCCGGTGAGACCCGCACTTTCTCCGTCACACTTACGGCGTTTTTAGAAGAGAAGTAGCAAGGCCTTGCCTGAGCGTCGGTTCTATCTCTTGCTCGGAGCCTTGGCGCTGACACTTGCGTCGGGGCCATATCTCTATGGCTGGCTGAACACGCCGCCCGGCTCGCTCTACTCGGGCCTCACGAGCAACATAGACGACTGCCTGGTGTACTTTTCGTGGATGCGGGAGGCGGGGCGCGGGCACGTGCTCCACCACAACCTCTTCTCCACCGAGGCGCAGAGCCCCAAGCTGCTCTATGTTTGGTTTGTGGTGCTGGGAGTACTCGCCAAGGCCATCGGCCTGCCCCTTGCCTTCCACCTAGGGCGGATTCTCGGCGGCGCGGCGCTTCTGCGCGCCGTGGTCTGGCTGCTCCAAGAAACAATCCAGAGCGAGCGTGCCCGGAAGCTCGCCTTTGCCCTGGTCTGCTTCTCGTCGGGTTTTGGCTGGCTTTCGGGCGGCTACAACCCCGCGAAGGGCTTCACAAGTCAGCCGATTGATACGTTTCAGCCCGAGGCAATCACGTTTCTGTCGCTCTACTACTCCCCGCTCTTCGCCCCAATGACGGCCTTGATGGTGGTCTTCTTCGCCTCGCTCCTCAAGTCCGAGCGCACCAGAAAGCTCCCCGACCTCTGGCCCGCCTGCGCCGCCGGAGCGATTCTGGGCAACTCCCACACCTACGATGTCGTGCATCTACTCGCCGTCGCCTGGGTGTACAAGCTCTTCACCCTCCTCCCCGGCCCTCCTCCCGATAACGGGAGGAGGGGGATTGTGGGTTGGAAAGGCCTGCTCCTCGCCACCGCAGCCTGCCTCCCCACCACGGCCTACACCGCGTGGGCATCGCGTGTTGATCCGCTCTTTAAAGCCCGCGCTTGGACTAACGAGGGCACGTTCACCCCAGCCCTCTGGTGGGTTCTGTTGGGCTTCGGCCTGCCACTACTCTTAGCCCTCCTCCCCCTTCTCCCCCGTTACCGGGGGGCAGGGGGGCCAAAACTGCGCTTTCTCTTCGTCTGGCTTCTGCTAGGAATCGCCGTTGCGTACTTACCAGTGCCGTTTCAGCGGAAGATGCTGATGGGGGCGCATATTCCGGTATGCCTCCTAGCGGGAGTGGGCCTAGACGCGCTGACGGCACGGCTCTCGGGGGACTTCCCGAAGATCGCGGCGCTCTTTGGGGTGCTACTGACCGTGCCCTCCAACGTGCTGTACTTGCTTGCCGATATTGGGAGATTGGATAGCAACTCGGGCACGACGGCGCGCAAGCCCTATCTCTCCGCCGATGACCAGAAAGCTCTGGCCTATCTGAGAGAGCATGCCACCGAGACCGATGCCGTGCTGGTCTCGCCCGACCCGGACTCTCTGAAGCGCTATCCGGGGATGTTTGAGCCGCACCTCAATGCCTATGTCGCGGGCTGGGCGGGTGTGATCTGCTACAACGGACACTGGTCCGAGACGCTGGCATATCCGAAAAAGAATGGAGCCGCGCTTCGATTTTTCCGCTCTGACACCGATGACGAGACCCGCAGGCAGCTCTTGAGTGAGAGTCACATTCGGTATATGGTACTCGTCAACCGCCTCGCAGGATTCCAAGTCGAAGGGTACTCGGCGGCAGACGGGACACTGGCTCCTCCGGTTTTTCTCAAAGCCGTCTACACAGGCTCCGAACTCACGATTTTTGAAGTCTCTCTCTGATTTCCTGGTAGTTGTACCGATCATCAGTGTTATAATTCTGGTCGGAAGGAAACAGAGAGACAATGCCACTGTGGGGCCGCATGCTGCGGCGCAACGAAGATATAACAGGCTACGATCGGGCGGTGCGCCTCTTTGATGAGGGGAAGTACGAGGCAGCCATCACGGAGTTTGAGGCGGTCATCCAACACCCGCGTCGTAGCTCACTCACCGACGGACTTGCTCGTTTTTACCTCACCGAGGCCCACGCGGCGCTGGCACGTCAGCAGGCGGTTCTCAACCGTGAGACCACCCACGCTCCTCTGGATAAGGCGGCGGCGGACGAGGCAGTTATGCACCTCAGGCAGGCCCTCTCGCTCCACCCCCACTTTGCCGACTTGCACTTCAGACTGGGCTGTGCGCTGATCCCCCTTGGCCAGCTCTCGGAGGCCCTGACGGCTTTTGCCCGTGCGCTTGTGATCAACCCCAGCTACGCCGATGCGCACCGGCTCCATGATGCAGCGGAGCAAGGGCAAGAAGCGGCAGAGCTCGCCTTGGCACAGCTCCCTCTCAGCCAGGACGACGAGATCGCACTTCATTCCCGGCTGGCGCTGGATCTCTACCGCAAGGGGCAGTTCGAAGCCGCCGCCGATACCTACCGACAGGCTCTCTCCCTCGCCCCCACCTATGCTGACCTGCACAACCAGCTAGGGGTCGCACTCCATGCTGCGGACCAGGATGACGAAGCCCTAGCTGCCTTTACACGTGCCCTAGAGATCAACCCACGCTTTATTGAAGCCCGCCTCAACCGTGCCGTCAGCCTGCGCTGCCTAGGCCATACCAAAGAATCGCGTGAGGAGCTGGAGCGCGTCTTAGAGCAAGACCCCAGGAACGCCGCCGCCCGCTTAGCTCTCAGTGAGTAGCTCTCAGCAGAAAAGTGGTAGCATAGAGGCTCGATGAGCCTCTTTACTTTGAAAATTGCGGCGAGCAACTGCCGAGCACGGCGCGGGGAGCTGCAGCTTCCCCGCGCGACGGTGCAGACGCCTGCCTTTATGCCCGTGGGCACCCAAGGTACGGTGAAGGCGATGACCTTCGAGGAGGTCTGGGAGCTGGGCTATCGGCTCATTTTGGGCAACACGTATCACTTGTATCTGCGGCCCGGCTCCGAGCGGGTGGCGCGGTTTGGGGGCTTGCCCAGGTTCATCGGCTGGGAGGGCGCGATGCTCACCGACTCGGGGGGCTACCAGGTCTACTCGCTCAAGGACATGCGCACGATCACTGAGGAGGGCGTGACGTTCCGCTCGACGCTCGATGGTAGCAAGCATCTCTTCTCCCCAGAGCGGGTGATGGAGATCGAGCATGAATTAGGCGCGGACATTATCATGGCCTTCGATGAGTGCCCGCCGCACCCCGCGACCTGGCAGTACACCAAAGACTCGCTGGATCGGACGCTGCGCTGGGAGGAGCGCTGCCTGACGCGCCACAATGCGCTGGGCGGCGATGCCACCGGGCATTTATTATTCGGCATTGTGCAAGGCGGCGGCTACGACGATCTCAGAGTCCAGTCCGCCGAGGCCGTGAGCGCGATGGACTTCCCCGGAATCGCGATTGGCGGTGTGAGTGTCGGCGAGCCTGTGGAGGAGATGCGGCGCGTGACGGCCCTGACCACACCGCTCCTGCCGGCTCATAAACCACGCTACTTGATGGGAGTCGGCACGCCTTCGGACTTGCTGGATGGCATCTACTACGGAATTGACATGTTCGACTGCGTCCTACCCACCCGCATGGCCCGCAACGGCGCTCTGTACACGTCGCAGGGCCGCATCAATATCTCCAACGCTTGCTGGACCGACGAGCAAGGACCAATAGACCCCAAGTGCGACTGCAAGGTCTGCCGCCTCCACAGCGCGGCCTATCTGCGGCACCTACACCAGAGCAAAGAGATTCTTTACTCCCGCCTCGCCACCTACCATAACCTGGCCTACTACGCGAAAGTGATGGAGGGAGCACGCGCCGCCATCGAGCAAGATACTTTCCCAGAGTACCGACGCGCCTGTTACGCCGCCTGGGATCTTGCACTGCCACCTGATGCTTGATATAATCTAGCCCGCTGTGGTTTGGGGCTATGGCTCAGCTGGGAGAGCGCTACATTCGCATTGTAGAGGTCAGGGGTTCGAATCCCCTTAGCTCCACTTAAAGTTCTAAAAGGCGTGCCGGGGAGGTTCCCGACACGCCTTTTTTGCGCTATACTGAACGTCGGCGCGGTCTTTCGCGTCTGCTTTTTCGTATTGAAAGGACTACTATGTCTCGCCTGCACCGACGCTCTCTCACTCTGATAACTCTCGTCACCCTAGCTCTGGGCGCTACTCTTCTCGCCCCACCGACCACAGCCCGTAACGCCAAGAAAAAACTGCTCGTCGTCACCGTCACCAAGGGCTTCCGCCATGCCGACTCGATCCCGGTCGCGGAGAAAGTCATCGCCGAGCTGGGTGCCAAGAGCGGCAAGTTCGACGTGGACTATGTGCGCACCGATGAAGAGATGGCTCAAAAAATGACCGTCGCGAGCCTCAAAAACTATGATGGGGTCTTCTTTGCCTCCACCACCGGCGAGCTGCCACTTCCCGACAAAGAGGGTTTTCTGGCCTGGATCAAGAGCGGTAAAGGCTTCTGCGGAGCCCACGCCGCCGCCGACACGTTTCATAACTTCCCTGGCTATATCGAGATGATCGGCGGGGAGTTCCAGACCCACGGGCCACAGGTAGAGGTCGAAGGCTTGCTCGAAGACGACAACCACGCGGCTACCAAGCCATTCAATAAACAATCTTTCAAAGTCTTTGACGAAATCTACATCTACAAAAGCTACGACTGGGCAAAAACCCACGCGCTGATCGGGATGGACAAGCACCCCAACACCAAAGCCCCCGGCTACTATCCCCTCTCCTGGGTCAAAGAGTACGGCAAGGGCCACGTCTTCTACACGTCGCTGGGCCACCGCGTAGATGTCTGGCAGAAGCCCTGGTACCAGGAGCATGTCCTCGGGGGAATCCTCTGGTCACTCAAAGAGGCCAAGGGCAGCGCAAAACTCCCGAAACCCGGCGCGACTCCGGCTGTTCTAAAGAGCAAGTAAACTCTATTTAGGAAGAAAACACGAAAATGAATGATGTAACACGACGCGATTTGCTAGGGCGGGGCTCCGCGCTGGCACTGGGTATGCTCCTAGGCAGCAAGAGCATGGGCCATGCCGAAGAGCTGGCACTGGACTACCAAGCCAAGCCCAACATTGACCCCACTCCGGTAACAGTGGCGGTAATTGGAACCGGCGATCATGGCAAAGAGATCATCAAGTCTCTCTCCTACCTTGATGGCGCTATCGTTAAATACGTCTGCGACACGTACTCCTCACCGCTCTTTCAGAAGAAAGCGCTGGAGAACGCTCCCAAGGCCACCTTTGTCACCGACTACAAGAAAGTCTTGGAGGACAAAACGGTTCAGGGCGTCTTTGTCGCAACCCCCACCCACCTCCACAAGCAGATCGTCTTAGATGCCATCGCCGCAGGAAAGCACGTCTTCTGTGAGGCTCCTCTGGCACACACCATCGCCGATGCCAAAGAGATTGCACTGGCAGGAAAGAACAGTAAGCAGATCTTCCAGGCAGGCATCCAAAACCGGACAAATCCGCAGCACCATCATGTCAAGCACTTCATGGATACAGGTGTCGTGGGCACATTGGCACGTTGCTCAGCACAGTGGAATCTCAAGTCCGTTACGGGATGGAAGCGTGGTGCTTTTACTCCAGAGCGCGAGAATGACCTCAACTGGCGCGTGGATAAAAGCCGGGCCAATGGCATTATCGGTGAGATTGGCATGCACCAGATTGACAGTGCTAGCTGGTACTTGAAATCCTACCCTCTCTCGGTGAGTGGCTTCAGCAATGGCGGCGACTTTCCCACAAGCATGACTTGCATCCTAGAGTATCCAGATAATGTTCATCTAACCTACGATGCCACTCTGGGTAGCAACTTCAATGGTAACTTTGAGCTTTTCCAAGGCTCAGATGCCACCGTTCTTCTCCGCGGTCAGCGTGGCTGGATGTTCAAAGAGTCCGACACCAAGGCCTTAGGCTGGGAAGTCTACGCGCGGCGTGAGCAGTTAGGAGATGAGTCAGGCATCATGCTGGTGGCTAATGCGTCTAAAGCCATTGCTCAAGGACTAGACCCTGCTAAAGTTGCTCAACAGACTGCTAAGCAATCTCCGAATCGTTATGCCTGTGAGACCTTCCTGAACTCCATCCGCATTGGCAAACCAACCGGAACCACAGATACCACTCCTCCTGGTGAGGAAGTCAAGATGTACGCGACAGCCGAGGCAGGCTTTGCGGCAACCGTTGTCGGGATCAAGGCCAGCGAAGCGGCGCTCACCGGAAACAAAATCACTTTTTCAAAGGAAATGTTCGCTCTTTAGGCGAAAGAACTCATCATGAACGAAAAACGGACAGACGTCGAGAGCTCTCGGCGCGATTTTCTTAAAGTGGCTACCACAGTCGCAACAGGCGCACTTGTCGCAGACAGCGCCACGGCTAGCCAGGCAACGAAGGCAGCTCCCGCCAAGCCCACCCCTGCCCCAGCAGGCGCAAAAACGGCGGGTAAGATGCAGATTCCGGTACAGGCTGTTGATGTCAAAGCCATGACCTCAGCCAAGTATCCCATGGGGACAAAGCTGGCAACGGGCCGGGTGATTGGTGCCAACGACCGTATCACGATCGGCTTTGTCGGAGTGGGCACGCAGGGCTACAATGCCCACCTTCGCTCCTACACCGACAAGATGCAGGAGTGGAATGTCGCTCCCGTGGCAGTCTGTGATGCCTTTGATCTCTACAACACCCGTGGCGCAGACTACATCAAGGGCAAGAATGGCGGTAAGGCGGTTCAGGCCGAGCGCGACTACCGCAAGCTCCTAGAGCGAAACGACATAGATGCCATCGTGATCGCCACGCCAGAGCACTGGCACGGGCAGATCGCGGTTCATGCCATGCAAGCGGGCAAGCACATCTACTCCGAGAAGCCCATGACCCGCTATCTCGACGAAGCCTTCCAGGTCTACGATGTGGCCAAGGCGACCAAGCGTGTCTACCAAGTCGGCTCGCAAGGCTGTAGCGATGTCCGCTGGCACGCCACCGCCAAGGCGATCCGTGAGGGCAAGCTCGGCAAGCTAGTGATGGGACAGAGCTCCTACACCCGCAACAACCGCTACGGCGAGTGGAACTACAAGATCGAAAAAGAGATCTCTCCCGAGACCTTTGACTGGGATCTCTGGCTCGGCTGTGCTCCCAAGCGCCCCTGGAACTTTACCGGCCCCGCCGATCAGAACATCCAGCCAGAGCGTGCCGACAGTGGCGCACTGTTCCGCCGCTACCGCAAGTACTGGGACTACTCGTCGGGTATCTTAAGCGACCTTGCGCCCCACCGCCTCCACCCGTTTTTGATCGCCTCCGGCAACCCAGAGTACCCGACGCGCGTGATCTCGATTGGCACACATGGCGTTCAGAACAAAGACCGTGAAGTCGCCGATACATCACAGGTTATCGCTGAGTTCCCGTCGGGTTGGTCCATGCTCTTTGTGGGCTCCACGGTCAACGAGCAAGGGCTTGAGGACATGTTCCGCGGCGAGAAGGCGACGATCTACTTTGGTAACGGTGTCGAAGTCCGCCCCGAGCGCCCTTGGACCGAGGAGATCGAGGGCGAGAAGATTGACACCAGTGCCGCTGACCTGGCACGCTACGCCCGCACGGAGAATATTCCGGATCACCAGAAAAACTGGCTGGACTCAATTCGGACAAACAACCCGATGAACTGCAACGCCAATCTCGACCTGGCCATGAAGGTTCAGACCATTATCTCGCTGGCGGAGATGAGCCAGCGCCTGGGTAAGGCCATGAACTTCGATGCCAAGACCCGCAAGATCACGGGATAAACAAAAACCCACCCCGCGCACTGCGTGGGGTGGGTATACTTTTTTTTGGAGGACAATGATGCGAATGACACGACGCGGCGTTTTGACCGCACTGTTTGCGACCCTGCCCCTACTCACTCTCACGGGCTGCCCCAGTGGCGGTGGGGAAAAGACCGGCGGCGAAGCCCCGACAAATACCACAGCAAGTGGTGGTGGCGATAAGAAGCTGGTGATTGCGTGGGCCAAGTGGGATCCCGCCGATAATCTACAGAAGCTTACCGAAGAGTTCACCAAAGAGACCGGGATCAAGGTTGAGGTGAACCAGATTCCTTGGTCGGACTTTGAGACCAAGATCAATGCGGCTTGGACCGGTAAGTCCGCCGAGTTTGACATGGTAGTCGGCGACTCCCAGTGGCTGGGAAATGGCTCGACCGGCGGACACTATGTCGACCTGACCGACTGGGTCAACGATCCCGCCAACTTCCCCAAGACAGACAATGAGGAGGCGGCCCTCAAGAACTACGGCGAGTACGGCGGCAAGCTCTATGGCATTCCTTGTATGGCCGATGCCATTGGCTTTGCCTACCGTAAAGACCTCTTCGAAGATGCTAAGAACAAAGAAGCCTTCAAGACGAAGTACAAGCGTGATCTTGGTGTTCCCACCACATGGGATGAGTTTCAGCAAGTCGCGGAGTTCTTCACCAAAGACGGCACGTTTGGCTGCGCCCTGTTCTACTCCAAGGAGGTCGACGGTGTCACCATGGGCTTTGATCAGGTGCTCTGGGCCTTCGGAGGAAGCTATACGAAGGATGGTAAGGCAACAGGTGCTATTAATAGCCCTGAAGCGATTAAGGCACTGGAGTTCTATGTGGGGCTGAAAAAGTTCAGTCCTCCTGGTGCGGAAACTTTCTACTTCAATGAGTGTAATACCGCCTTCCAAGAAGGCAAGGTGGCGATGGCAGAGAACTGGTTTGCCTTCATGCCTGCCCTGGTAGATAAAGCAAAGAATAAGTTCGCGGATCAGACAGGCTATTTTGTGGTTCCGAAGGGACCCGTAGGACAGTTTGTCTCTTTGGGTGGTCAAGGGCTTTCCCTTTCAAGCTACTCGAAGAACACCGACGATGCCAAGAAGTTTATGGCATGGTTTAGCAAAGAGGACACGCAGAAGAAGTGGGTGGCGCTAGGTGGTCTGACAGCCAATAAGAAAGTCTCGGCCACCGATGAGTTCAAGAAGGCTAACCCCTACAACGAGACCTTTGCCAAGTCTGTCCCGTTCCTCAAAGACTTCGACAACTCACCAAAATACACCGAGTTGTTAAAAGCCACACAAGAAGAACTATTCCTAGCTGCATCCGGTACAAAATCCCCTAAGGATGCCCTAGATGAGATCGCTAAGAAGCACGACGCGGTTCTGAGCGCGAAGTAGATCTTCATCTCTCGACCCGCCGGTTGAAAACGGCGTGTAGAGGCGTTCCGCCACAAAATCGCTCCGCGATTGGAGATTCCAATCGCGGAGCGATTTTTTAGCCGCAGGCTCACAGACGCCGTTTTCAACCGGCGGTCACGGAATGCGGTAGATAATGATCTCGCCACGACTGGTCTTGAGGGAGTGTGCCGTCTCGACCTTGCCGGACTCAACCGCCTCTTGCAAGAGCGGACGCCAGCGGGCCCACTGCGCGTCTTCAGAGCGGTCTTTCGGCGAGTTTTCGGTGTTGATCAAGAGATAGGTGTAGCCACGACGCTTGAAGTCCGCAAGAAACGCATCGGTGTTTTCATAGGTTTCGTAGGGGAGTAAGCCCGGCGCGTGGTTGGGTTGCGCCCAGACATAAGCGCGATCCAGGTAGAACCCACGGGTTTCATCGAAGAGCGCAACTTTGGCGTCCTTGGGAGCATTGACATTGATCCAGGTCTCTGCTGCCTCAAGTGCCTTCAAGGGAGCGGCAGGCAGAAGCTGGGTCAGGGCAAGATAGGTTCCCCAGAGCGCTGCCAGCGCCACCAGCGTGCCTCCCGCGATCCGAGCAAACTTCCCCGCCTGCATCAGCCCCCAGGCACACACCAGTGCGAAGACGGGAAGTGCCGGGACTAAGTAGCGGGTCTGCTGCATCATGAAAAACCAAGTCGCGGAGATGCCAAGGCCCCAGAACAAGCACGCGACCGCTTTCTTATCCCAGGTCTTGACCAGCAGTGGCAGCGCTATCCCAATCGCAAGGTTGACCGGCGAGAGACCAAAGATGACATACTCGGTAAAGACCCAAGAGCGGCCTGCGGGAATGACGCTCGCTTCCATGGTCACGTTCCAGGGAGCCAAGAGCAAGTGCAGCGGATCTTTGCCCAGCCCAAACGCCGCCTGATCTTTCGCATACCCCAGCGCCGCCGCATCACTCCAGTAGCGCCCATGAAAGAGCTTCCAGCCAAAGGGATAGACTGGGTCGCCGGTGTAGAGAAACGTTTTGAGGTACCACGGCAGGCCAATCGCCAGCGCCATGCCTGCCCAGACCAGAGCGAGACGAAACGGAAGGCGCATTGCCAAGAGCCCCAGCACTCCCATCGCCCAGAAAGCCAGTGCGGTGGACTTCGTGCCTAGCGCCAGGCCCATCAGCACTGCCGAGACCACCAGCCAGCGTGGCTGCTCATGTGCATTTAGCACGGCGTAAAAGCTCAGAAACGAGAAGAGTGCCAGCGCGAGGTCAATGTAGGCGGTCGTGGACTCCCAGAGCAACATCGGTGTCGTGGCGGTAACCACTGCAGCCACCTGCCCGATGGTCTTACTAAAGTGCCGTGCGCCGCACGTATAGACAGCCAGAGTGAGGAGCGCCCCACAGAGCCAGTGACAGAGCTTAGCCCCACTCACGGAGCCCAGCGAGAGCATCCAGAGATAGAGCATGTTGAGCGTGAAGGGGAAGTTACTGTGGTGGTCATCGGGGATGTAGTAGATTCGTCCCTCTTGCAAGTAGCGCTTCGGTGCCGCCAAGTGATACGAGAGCGAGTCCCACTCCAGCACGCCCGGCGGGTTAAGCGCTCCCACGAGCGTGATCAGCCCACAGAGCCCCAGCACCAGTGCGACCGCAATTCCCAGCACGCCTGCGGACTGCTCCTCCGTTTTCTCACGCTTGGGCAGGCTCCGGTAGCCCAGAAATGCCAGCGGTAAGCCAACCAGTAAAACTCCTAGTGTCAGCGGGAGCATCTTGGCCTGCTTCAGCAGCCCTAGCGCCAGAATCGTGTAGGAAATCACGCCCATTCCCAGAGCAATGGCAAAGGCAGCTCTCTCCAGCAGGCTCTGCGTGGGTAAGCGACGCAGGAAAAACGCCCCGATCCCAAAGGCCAGCACCGCCAGCAAGACAACAAGTAAAATACCCATCATCAGTTTTGTCCCCCCGCCGGGCGGGGGTTAGGGGGGAGGTTGGGCTTAACCGCCATCAGCTCCATCACTTCACCAGGCAGCTCGTGGCCGAGACGCTCGGAGGCGGTGAGCAGGCTCAGGAACGCCTTGGTGCGGAGCTTGCCCCCCTCGCGGCGTGGCCCCGCACTCCCCTCTTCCTCGCCAATAGGTTTCCCCGAGATAGCCTTAAAGCCGTAGCGAACACTCTGAA
Source organism: Armatimonadota bacterium (assembly GCA_026392155.1). GTDB lineage: Bacteria > Armatimonadota > Armatimonadia > Armatimonadales > Armatimonadaceae > Armatimonas. The sequence continues at coordinate 29,459 of JAPLCP010000097.1, forward strand.
TGCCAAAGAGAAACGGAAAGTGGCGGATGCGCTGCACTTGAAAGCCGCACTCCTCGGTCAGGCGCGTGAGGGTGCGTGGGGCAA
>JAPLCP010000122.1 GCA_026392155.1 Armatimonadota bacterium
AAGATCAAGTGCTGGCGGCAGATGTTGTCGTGGTAGAGCAGGTCGCGAAATAGAGTGGGGTGCCGGAAAAATGCCGCGTCGTGTAACTTCGCCGCCGCCGAGCCGAAGCGCCAGCCAAACTCCCCGTCCGCGAGGAAAAAGTGCGCACACGGCGGCCCCTCAATCGGAGAACAATCCGTGCCGCAGTAAGGGCAGACCCAACCCGGTACAAGCACACCGCCAAAATACCGTAGCCAGGGACTCTCTGTCAAGCGAAGCCAAAACCCTCCCAAGAAAAAGTCGTGGCTCTTCAGCGACGCTAGGGGCTCTGAGCCGGTACAATAGGGAGAGAGCTATGGCACAGGAACTAATAGATAACCGGAGTGCTTGGGAGAAGCTGGGGGGAACCGATGGCGGGGCACCTGAGGCTTTTGCAACACTTGTGGATGCCTTTTATGATGGTGTGGTTGAAGATGCGCTTCTGCGCCCCATGTACCCCGCCGAGAGCGACCTCAAAGACGAGCGCGAAAACTTAGCCCTGTTTCTGATCCAGTACTTTGGTGGTCCGGCTCTCTACGCTGTCAAGCGCGGCCACCCTCGCCTGCGGATGCGCCACCAGCCCTTCAAGATTGGTCCTGCCGCCCGTGATGCCTGGCTACGGCACATGGAAGCTGCCCTTGTCGCCACCGAGGTTGTCGCACCTGTCGCCCCTGCCCTTCGTGCTTATTTCATCGAAGTGGCACACTTTCTCCAGAACTCAGACACAGACTAAGATAGGGGATATACTGGGCCACCCCCGAATGCCAGCGGTGGCCGGTGGGTGAAAGGTCCCGGTGAATACCATGGGCGATAAATCTCCGAAGTCAGTGGGCAAGAAGGCAGGCCAGAAGCAGGGCAAAGTCAATGCCGAGCAGCAGAAGCGCGATACCGCAGAAGCGGCACGACAAGCCGCCGCAGCTCCCGTAAAAGCTCCCACAAAGAAGTGAGCACTCTTAAACGCCCCTCGCGCTGTGCGCGAGGGGCGTTTCGTTTTTTTAGGTAGAATACTCCCATGACCTTGACACTTCTCTCTGACCTCTGGGATGACTCTTTCGCTACAACTCTCGACGAACCCGAGCTGCTGCGCTACCGCTCGAACTTACTGGGCTCCGACCCGCGTCTGACGAACTTTGGCGGGGGCAACACCAGCGCCAAAGTCCCGATGCCCGACCCCGTGACGGGAGAGACCGCGACCGTACTCTGGGTAAAAGGCTCCGGCGGTGACCTTGGGACGATCCAGCGCGATGGCTTTGCGACGCTCTACCAAGACAAACTCGAGGCACTGAAAACACGCTACCGAGGCGAGGCGTTCGAAGATGAAATCGTGGATCTCTACCCGCTCTGCGTCTTTGGCACCAACCCACGTGCCGCCTCTATTGACACCCCACTTCATGCCTTCCTGCCGTTTCGCCACGTGGATCATCTGCATCCCGACTGGGCCATTGCGCTGGCGGCATCGGCAAATGGGCCGGAGCTTCTCGAACAACTTCACGCCGAGACGGGCCTGCATTTAGTATGGCTGCCCTGGAAGCGCCCCGGCTTCGAGCTGGGTCTCTGGCTAGAGAAAGCCATCGCAGAGAACCCGAACTGCGATGGGATTATCCTCGGCTCGCACGGGATCTTCACCTGGGGCGACGAGGCAAAAAGTAGTTATCTCAATACCCTGCGCGTTCTCGATCTCATCGGGCAGTTTGTGCTCAAGCACATCCATGAAGAGACGCTCTTTGGCGGCCAAATCACCGAGACGCGCACGGATCGGCGAGAGCTTGCCCGCTTTGTTCTGCCCGCACTTCGGCAAGCCCCCTCCGCCCTCAAGATTGGGGGAACCCGAGCTGCGCACTTCTCGGACTCCGATGCCGTGTTGCGCTTTGTGAACTCTGCGGATGCCGCCGCGCTCGCCGAGAAAGGCACGAGCTGCCCAGATCACTTTGTGCGCACGAAAGTCAAGCCACTATTGGTGAGCTGGGACGCCAAAAACGGCACGGCGATCGAGCTACTTGATGCGATTCGGCTTGCCCTCCCCGGCTACCGCGCCGACTACGCGGCCTACTACGAGCAAAACAAAGAGCCCAGCTCACCTGCGCTACGCAGCGCCGAGCCGAGTGTCGTGCTGATCCCCGGTGTTGGGATGCTCAGCTTTGGCAAGAACAAGCAAGAGGCCCGCATCACGGGCGAGTTCTACACCAACGCCATCCACGTCATGGAAGGCGCGACATCAATGGGCTCCGGTATAGAAAACTACGTGTCGTTAACCCCACGCGAGGCGTTTCGGATCGAGTACTGGCTTCTAGAAGAGGCGAAGCTAAGGCGCATGCCACCCGAGAAAGAGCTGGCGCGACAAGTGGCGGTCGTGGTGGGAACGGGCAGCGGGATCGGGCGTGCGGTCGTGGATCGCCTGGTGAAAGACGGCGCGGTGGTGGTCTGTGCGGACATTAATCTGGCGCTGGCCCAAGAGACCGCCGCTCCCCATGGCGAGAGCGCCGTCGCCGTGGAGTGCAATATCACGGATCGCGCCTCGGTGCGAGCGGTGATGGACGCGGCAGTATTAGCTTACGGCGGCGTTGACACCCTGATCGCCGTCGCCGCCGTGATCTTCTCGCCCGACGACACAGGCCGCATCACCGAGGCTCAGTGGCGCACGACCTTTGATGTCAACACGCTCGGCAGTTATTTAGCCGCCGATGAAGCCATGATGGTCATGCGCGAGCAGGCAAGCGGCGGCCAAGTCGTGCTGATCTCCAGCGCCAACGGCGTCGTGGCCAAGCAAGGCAGCTTCGCCTACGATGCGAGCAAGGCCGCGCTCAATCACTTAGTCCGTGAGCTAGCCGTGGCTGGCGGCCCGAGCGGGATTCGCGTGAACGCTCTCTCGCCCGCATCGGTGGTCTCCGGCAGCCATCAGTTCCCAAGGGATCGCGTCTTAACCTCGCTGGCCAAGTACGGGATCACTTTTGACGAGAGTGAGGAAACCGAGGCACTCCGCGAAAAGCTCGCCGGGTTCTATGCCCAGCGCACCCTGCTCAAAAAGCGCGTCACTCCCGAGGCCGTCGCCGAAGCGGTGTTTTTGCTCGCCTCTCCCACGCGCCTGCCCCTCACCACCGGACAGTCGCTCCCGGTAGACGCGGGCCTCACCGAGGCTTTTTTACGTTAGCTTTAGCGGGGATGGGAAAGCATTTTTTCAGCCGATCCCAGACATTAAAGACAATCGGGCAGGTCGCACAGCTCTCGATCATCATCAGTGTCCGTGAGCGGAAATTTCGGTCTTGGAGATACGGAAAATCGCGGCACGCTTGCGGGCGGTCGTCATAGACAGCGCAGCGATTATCCTCGCCTAAAAACGAGCAAGGGGTGGAGAGAAAGTGCTTCACCCCATCAGGAGCCACTCCCACATATTGCTCTGTAAAAGCCTTCGCCGAAGCTCCAAGCCGCCGGGCAAGGCGAGCGATATCCCTATCATCCACCACGATTTGCAGGGTCTTACAACAGTTCCCACAAGTTAGGCAGTCTATTTGCCCCCACACGTCTGCGGTCAGCTCCGTCACCACCCCATCAAGCTCTGCATTCGAAAGTGGCAGGCGCACTTTGAGATACTCCCGAAACCGATAGTCCGTCTCCTCATTCTGCCGTGCATAGCGGCGGATACGCGGCAGCTCACGAATCAAGCCCGTAGCATCAGGGAGCCCTGAATTCTTCATGATCCTTCCTTCCCTAAACTCTCTTCATAATCCTGCACCAGATGATATGCTACAATATCATCAACACATCATGCTAATAGCCTCTCTCCAAACTAAAAAATCTTTAAACATAGAGGAAATTCGTAATATCGAGGGCATAGTCTATGGGACCTAGGCAGATTATCTCCGTGATGATTGCCTTGATTCCTAAATCGACTCTAGAGCGATTAGCCGAGATGGGGGACGGAGATAAGTGTATGACCTCAATGTTATTTTTTCGAAATTTTCAGTTTAAAAAGTAAGGTTTTAAAATGACAAAAAATAAGAATATCCCTAATCGATTAAATATATGCATTGTAGCTTCGAGATGCTGCACTGCCATTGGCGGACAAGAAATTTACAATCGTTGCCTAGGCGACTTTCTTTCTTTGAATCATGATATCGTTGGTATATCAAGGTATAAAAACAAAAAGAAAGTAGATATTTTTGAGTTCGACGAATTTGAAGCATTTGAACC
>JAPLCP010000076.1 GCA_026392155.1 Armatimonadota bacterium
AATCTTCCATCCAATGAAAGGGGATAATCCAAGCTGTCAAATAAATTAAAAACAGAAAGCACCAGTATTTTTGCGACTTAAGTAAATCCCATAAATTTTGAAGATTGTCCATTTTTCTATTCTCCTCGTATCATGTAGCGTTCTAAATTTTGAACTGCTGGTCGTCCATCATCGGCATAGCTTCGTCGTATGAAGCCAATGTCCCGAGAGAGCCAACGGACAGAGGGGAAATGAAGAGTAATATCATTAGGACGAATCATAGAAATTACGGAATCAAGTCGGTAGGCTTGAAATCTACCCATTTGAGTTTGAAGAGTTTCTAAAGAAGTAACACGGCAGTACCCTGTTGCTTCGTATCGCTTTGATTTAAAAAGAATATTTCCTTTCCAATTTATTTCATCACCTTCATGAAAGGAGGAAGCAAGCAAACGCATGGGAGGATCGAGTTGCAGAAGATCTACTTGTTTTTCACCAAAAGCCATAAGCCAAATCCCTGTTGCGTCATTGCGATAAACCTCTTGACGCCACAGTGAACCGTTCCTAAGAAGCTTGACGAGCAGGCCATTTTTCCTCGCAACTTGGATAGGACCGACAACCTCGATTTTATCTTTTGTTTTGTTTTTCTCACTGATTGCAGTCATTTCCCAGTAATTTCCAGGAGCAAGTGGCAGAAGAGGCTTGCTCTCTATTCTTTGTCCATTACTTTGGAGGTTTTTGAGATACTCAATGTCTTCTCCGCCTGACGAAAGCTGTGAAGTACAACCACTTATAACACTAAGAGTCAAAAACAATATCACTGAAGTAACTCTCATGATTTTTCCTTCGTGTTATGTTTATAGATACTATGGGCAATACGATCTAGTGTACGTCTAGCCTGCGCACCATTTTTGTCAGACGATGCAATGTTTACATATAGTCGCGCAAGACATATGGGTTCATTTCTAATTAGACCTAAGCCATTTAAACGAAGGCGCTCTAAGAAATTAGGCTCCATGCTACGGTCACCAAATAATGTCGTACTCCCTCTAGGTGACTGTAGCCAAGCATAAACCAACAGGCGCTGCTCCGTGTTGGGGACTTTTAAAATCCAGGCGCGGACAAACTTATCAGGCCCGAAGAGAGGTAAGCTTCGCTGAGCACTAATTTGTAGCTGAGAAAACAGATCAGGCTCACGGTAGGACTCGAACGAGCGGGGAGCAATAAACTGGCACCGAACTCTTTCATCAAGAGGATTGCTAAACTCTAGTCCCTTAGTATGAGCCCCTCCTAGTGTTCCTAATGTTTCTTGTGGTAGAGGTATCTCTGAAACATTCCAGGAATCAACAGCGATTGGTGCTTCTAAAAGCCATTTGGATGTACGGTTTTGGCGAGCTAAAATTATGGACATGATTAACGCAAGAAACAGTAGTAATATTCCCATGCTTTTAATACGCTGATCCAGTACGGATTTTTCATTCATACTACAATCTCTTGGTTTCTTATATGTGATCGGAGAAATTTTTTGCAGAAGGCATGAATTACTAGCAGGCACAAATATGTTGTTAATATAGTAGGGATGAACAGTAATTGATTTTCGAGTAATTTTGCAAAATCCGGCGTGATTCGAGCGATAATGCCCAGGAGTGTCAGACGGAGTGCATTGCCAAGGAATGTGACAAATGCAGCAACTACTAAAACAACAAGCCCCCGAAGGAACGGACTTCTTCGCCAACCAAGGTAGCAGATTGTGCTCACGAGCACAAAACAAAAAATCCCGACACCACTAAGGGTTGGATAGATAAAAATGGTGTGTCCGGCATCTTGAATGACAACGATTGCTCCTTGGATCCTCGTCTTAATTCCTATCAGTCCAAGGGTACTTCCCATCATAGAGGCGGAGATTACTTGAAATTTTTGCACAATTCCAGAGAACAATCCGATGGGTGGGGGGATTGCCAGCAAGAGGAAAGCCAGTGGTGTCAGCATAACCCGCAACAGAAAAGGACCAAATAGGTACCAAATCGCGCCTACGACCATGACCCAGATGCTAAAGATCATGAGAGGAGGCATCGCACCAATCTGACTCATCAAAAGTAAGGCTCCCCCAACTATCACGAACACTATGTTGCCTGAACGACGAGCATCTTTTGGGTTGGGAAAGAGTGTGGTCAGTTCCTCATGTGTCCGGTTCCATTCGTCGCGGCGTGACCAAGCAAGCAGAGCAGCACCTGCAGGGACACAGACTTGAAAGAAGAGCTGGGAGCCTTCGCCGAACCAAAGACCTGCTCCACTTCGCAGTAGAAAGCCCAGAAGAATAAAAAAAGGGAAGAGGACCCAGACCCAGCGCCGAAGAAGCTGAGAAAATTTGATCGTTGGAGGCACAGTCGCTGGAGTCGTGTCGGAAGTCACAATAGTTGTCATTTTACCATAGTAAGTGTCAGATTTAGTTCTTTCGGGCAATTCGGGCCGCGAGCGCAAAAAGACCGATGAGACCGGTCAGTACAACCCCAATGGTAGCCCCAAAATATTCGGGAGCCCCTAAATATTGGGAAATCCATGCGCCAATAAATCCCATCAAAACCGTTGCAATTGACCAGCTGACAAATGTTCTCCACCAATACGGTCTCTGCTGTTTCATAGTTCCTGACTGCCTTGCTTTTTTTGTTTAACGGTAAGTCGTGCTTGGCTGCCAATATTTTGTGGATCGAAGAGCTGCGCCTGAATCCCCATTAGTGGAGCCAGTAAAGCCTCCGCATCCGCAAGACGATTGGCGTTTAGATAGGCAACCCCTAGCGCGATTCGCCAGCCCCAGTTGCGGCTAATATCCTTAAAGAGAGCAATACCGCAGAAGAGTGCCCCAAGCCCAAAGAGCACGTTTTCAAGCCAGAGCCGACCCACCCACAGCGGCTTTAGGAGAGTCAGTAGCAAGCCCCATGCCACAAGGCGCACGAGAACTAAGATGACAGCTCTGAGCTGACGGCGGAGAAGCTGCCTAAGAGCAACCTCTCGCTCAGGTAGCGAAATTTCGTTAGGAGATTTTGACTGCGGCACAGCTCATTGTACCGCTATAAGGCGTGTTGAGAGCTATGCTGCACGGCCGCCAGGGACAATAGTGAGATGTCCACAGGCGCGAGCCACAAAAGAAGGGGGGGGAGGCTCGGGCTGGTTTTTTCGCTCAATGACCACCCACTCTGCCACCACTTTATTGTCTTCGACGAGCGCAAGGCGGCGCGGTCGGCGGGGAATTTCAAGATCGCGCTCAGCGGCCCACTGTGCGATTTCCCGACGTGCTTGGGCACGGCTCTGCTGGTCACTGGAGACCAGTAGGCAAGTTTTATTGGTGCGTGTCGGAAAGATGTTGATCATGAACTTAATATCGGCTACATCGCTCTTTTGGCTCAGGGGACTTGAGAGAAGAACCGGTAAATTCGCCAGCATGGTAACGAAGTCGGGGAGTCGGGCGTATAATAGAGCCATGTCTACTGAGCCCTTGGCGACATCGAAATACGAAAAGCCCGTTTTCCCCTACCTGGCTCCCTTTGTTTTGGGTATCCTATTTTTCTGTTTGTACGGGCTGGGAAACTGGCCAGGGATGCCTGGCTTTGCCGAAGGGCAGCAGTCTACACTTGGTTTTCTCGGTTACCGCTGGGCGACAGATCCTAGCGCCACGCATGGCTGGCTGATCATTCCCATTGCCACCACGGTCGTCTGGTACAAGCGCGAGAAGCTGCGTCGCACGCCTCTCAGCTCCGATAAGCGGGGGCTGTGGGTTGTGTTGCTGGCGCTCCTGATGCACCTCTCCGAGAAAGCGCTGGATCTCAATGGGCCTTCACCGCTCTCGATTCCTATCTTTCTAGCAGGAGCTGTCTGGTACTTGGCGGGAACGGCGTGGCTACGGGAGCTGGCATTTCCCCTGGCCTACCTGACGTTCTTCTTGCCCATCCCCGGTGGCCTGACGCAGCCTGTCAGCTTTCCCCTCAGGCTGATCGCCACCAGTGGGAGCAAGTGGATTGTCGAGCACCTCTTTAATGTCCACATGACCGGAGCGGGCATGGACATGGAGTTCCCCTTTCTCAAGACCGGCGAGGCAGTGCGTGTGAAGATCGCCGATCCGTGCTCGGGAATTCACTCGCTGATGGCGATCAAGGCGCTGCACGCGATCACGGCCTATATCTCGCGGCTAGATCTCAAGTGGAAGTGGGTGCTGTTCTGGCTCGCGCTCCCCATCACGCTGGCGGCCAATGTGATCCGCATCACGCTACTGATTCTGGTGTGTACCTACTACGATCCGAAGTTTGGGCTGGGAACATTCCATGACGCGTCTCCGTATCCGCTCTTTATCATCGTACTGCTTCTTTTGGTGAGCATTGGCCGATTCCTAGAGCGCGTGACAGGCGGCGAAAAGCGCTGGAAGGCACGCCAGGAAGCGGAAAAAGCGGACTGGGCAGCCAACCCGGCTCCCGCAAAATGGAACCGGACGGGGGGGGCTCCGAAGCTCATGCCACTTGGTGCGATGATGGCGGCGACCCTGATGATCTCACTCGTCGCATCGGCCCGCTCGACGTTTAAAGCGCCCTCGGTGGACGTGAAGATGATTCCGGCGGAGCTGGGGCGCTGGAAATGCCCTGAGGGCGATATCTCGGATGCGGCACTGGCCGAGTCGGACTCCTACTTGATCCGGCAGTATGTCCGTGATGATGGCCAGCAAGTTCAGCTTCTGGTGGTCTACAGGCGCTACGGAAGGCGTGAGTTTGCGCACCGGCCCGATCAGTGCTTCCCGGCGGGTGGCTATGTCCAGCTCCTCAAGGACACGACAACACTTCCTTGGGCGGGGCGTGAAGACACGGCGGTACACATGCTCTTCGACGGTAGCAAAGTCGAGTACAGGGAAGGTAAGTTTGGGGTGCCCGTGGCAACCGTCAGCTATTTCTTTGCTTCCGGGAACCGTACGGAGTCGGACTTTATGCGCCAGCAGCTCATCATGGCAACGGAGCGGCTCTTCCCGAATAAAAATGGGTGGACCTTTGTGCGCTTAGTCACCCATCGGACAACCACGGACGAAGCAGCTCTGGCGGCACAGAAAGACTTCATGAAGACCTTCGAGCCGGAGATACGGAAAATCATTACCACAGATCCTGAGACCGCAGGGAAAGAGGGCGCGTGACGGAGATAAAGCCACTGCGGCTGGCGGTATTTATCGGGACGAAGGGGCGTGGCTCCAACCTGATGGCGATCTACGGCGCAATGCAAGAGGGACGGCTGAGCGGTGAGGTGGCCCTAGTGATTGGTACCAAACCCGATGCCCCCGCGCTCCTGCGCGCACAAGAGGCAGGGATTCCTGTGGCGGTGATCGCTCCTAGTGACGACTACGAGGCCAAGCTCCTCATCGCCTTAGACCAGGCTCATGCGAACACTATCGCCTTGGCGGGGTATCTCCGGAAGCTCCCCGAGGCGGTGGTGCAGCGCTTTCGCAATCGGATCGTCAATGTGCACCCGGCCTTGCTTCCGGCGTTTGGTGGCAAAGGAATGTACGGCCACCATGTTCATGAAGCCGTCGTTGCCTACGGCTGTAAAGTCAGCGGCTGCACGGTGCACTTTGTGGACTCCGAGTACGACACGGGCCCGATTGTCCTTCAGCGGACGGTGCCCGTGCTCAATACCGATACCCCGGAGACTCTGGCGGCCCGCATCCTTCCTGAGGAACACGCCGCCTATATCGAGGCCCTCCAGCTCCTCGCCGAAGGGCGGATCTCGCTGGAGGGGCGACGGGTGATGATTACCAGCGGTAGTCCACGGTCTTGAGGAAGACGCGGGAAAGAACCATGTGACCCGTGGGACTGGGGTGGACTTTGTCGCCTGCCAGAGCCCCGAAGGCCATGCTCTTAAGCGCTTTGTCGTAGGCGGCTTGTGTGTCCCCAAAGCGGCAACCATGCTCTTTTGCGATCTGGCGCACCAGCTTGCCGTACTCGTCCATTCGTTTACGCATCGGCTGGTCGCGATCCGGCTCGACATAGAACGGTGTCAGAAGGGTGATTCCCTTGACCAGTGGCTTTGTCTGAAGGAGCAGCTCGCTATAGGTCTTGACAAACTCCTCGGGGAAGACGCTATCGGGGTTGTTGGTGCCTGAAAACTGCCGCCAGACATCGTTGGTGCCGATCATAATACTCAGCCAGTCCGGCTTGAGGTCGATGACATCTTTCTGCCAGCGTGCCTTTAAGTTCCGAATGGTATTGCCGGATATGCCCGTGTTTAAGACGCGAATCTTGCGCTCTGGGTAGGTTGAGCCCAGCAGCATGTTGACCTGCGCGGGGTAGCCGCCGCCCAATCCACTGCCCTCACCGACGGGCCGTGCCCGTCCTGCATCCGTGATCGAGTCGCCGATAAATAGCAGCGTCCCACCTTCAATCTTCATAGTGCTCCAATTCCTTGTAAAAATGCGTGGGCGATGGTCATGTGACCGACCGGCCCGGGGTGAATCCGATCCCACGCCACGCTGGCGGGGTGGTTGTGCTCTAAAAGCGCGTCGAAGGCGGCCTGTGTGTCCACAAAAACGGCCTCGAACTCGTCTGCGATCTCTTGAACCGCCGCCCCGTACTCGTCCATCCGCTGGCGCATCGGGTCGTGGAGGTTGGCATCTATCACATAGGGAGTCATGAGCACTAGCCCCTTGAGCTTAGGCCGCGTGCGGTGGCAGAGGCTCCAGAGCGTCTCCGAGTACTCGGCGAGGGGCACGGCGCGTTCGGGGGCAAGAGGAGAGTCAAACTGTCGCCAGACATCGTTGATCCCAATCATCACGGAGAGCCAGTCCGGGGCGAGATCGGTCACATCGGACTTCCAGCGGGCCGCCAGATCGCGCACCGTGTTGCCACTGCTGCCCACGTTGCGAATCCGAATCCCACGCTCGGGATAGGCCGCCCCAATCGTCGCCGCCACATCGCGGACATAGCCATTGCCAATCTCTCCCCAGTTCCACGGATTCGCCTCACCAACAGGCCGGGCGCGACCACAATCCGTGATCGAGTCCCCGATAAAGAGTAGATTAGAGCTAGCTTCGATGCGCATGGCAGAAAATTCGGCAAACGTTCGGCTATTTCCTGCGTTGGAGTTACGACTCCGAGCACGGCAACTTTTTACTGTGCTCGGAGGCCCAGGACTGCCTGCTTACTTTCCGGCGAGGCGGCGGCGCTCGAAGAGGAGGTAGCCTATAAGCGCGGGCTCGGAGCCGACCATGGAGCCGACGCGCTCTAAAGTTCGGGAGAAGGCACGCTCGCTCTGGTCGCCGCCGGCGGTTCCGAGCTGATCTATCGCTTCGTCAATCATGGCAAGGGCATCAACCATAAACCGGCCCTTGCCGGAGGCCATGGTGCGGTAGTCGTAGCTGGTCCAGAGGCGGTTGAGGCGCTCGTAGACATCGTCCCAGGTGGCAGTGTCCGCAACGGCAGTGGGGTTGGCGTTCAGGCGGTCTTGCTGCTGCTGCTGCATCTTGGCCAGCGCCACTTCCCCAGCTTTGACCGAGTTCCATGCCTCAAGGGTGGGGGAGTCCAGCACCTTAAGCTTGAGCTCACGATTGCCCGTGATATGCCGAAGCGCCTGCTCAATCTTCAGCTGGGAATCGTTGGACTTCAGGGTGCCATTGAGGAGCCCATCCGTGCTCTCAATCCCCACGGCGAAGACATTGCCTTCCCAGGCAATGGGGACACTTGCATCCAGTGCCCGGTACATGGCCGGAGCCACGGCTGCCTTCTTTGCCATCTCGACAACTTGTGTCCAAATCGCGATCATCTCTGTCTTATCTGCCATGTTGCGTATTGTACCTGAAACAAAACATGCTACAATAGCGACATGAAAGCTGTCGTCATGGCGGGCGGCGAGGGGACGCGGCTTCGGCCCCTTACCTCCAACCGGCCAAAACCTCTCGTCCCTATTCTTAACAAGCCGATCGCGCAGCACATTATCGAGCACCTCAAGCGTGCCGGAATCAATGACATTGTTGTCACCCTCTACTATCTCGGTGAGGAGATCCAGCGCTACTTTGGCGATGGCTCTGACATGGATGTCAACCTTATCTACTCTGTTGAAGAGACGCCGCTAGGTACGGCGGGCTCGGTCAAGCAAGCAGAAGAGCATCTCAAAGATGGGACTTTTGTGATTGTCTCGGGCGATGCCCTCACTGATGTGGACATTGACAAGGCGCTGGCATTTCACCGCGCCAAAGGCGCTGAGGCGACCCTGATCCTCAAGCCCGTTCCCAATCCTGTCGAGTTTGGTGTCGTCATGACCGAGCCCGATGGGCGCATTATTCGCTTTTTAGAGAAGCCTGATAAAGCCGAAGTCTTTTCCGATGCAGCCAATACGGGAATGTATATCCTAGAGCCCAGTGTTTTTGAGCTGATGGAGCACGGCAAGAGCTACGACTGGTCGCAGGACATCTTCCCGCAGCTTCTTGAGGATGGCCGTCCGCTCTATGGCTACACCATGGAGGAGTACTGGTGCGATGTGGGCTCACTGGAGCAGTACCGCCAGGCACAGTACGAGATGCTAGAGGGACAGACCGCGCTTCCGATTCCCGGCGCAAGCCATCCCAATCGCATTTTTGTTGGCGGGGGGACCGAGATTCATCCCACGGCTAAGATCATCGGGCCTGCCGCTATCGGCTCGGATTGCCGCATTGGTCCTGGTGCGGTCATTGGCCCAGACTCTGTTCTCGGCGATGGGGCGATTGTGGAGGCCAATGCGAAGATTGAGAAAGCCATTCTCTGGCGCTCAGCCTATGTCGGGGCGGGGGCGCAGCTCACGGCCTGTACGGTCTGTAACCATGTTCACCTGGGTGTCAATGTGAAAGTGGAAGAGAGCGCTGTCATTGGGGACAAGTGCTCGGTCGAGGCGGGAGCGACCATCCGCTCGCGGGTCAAGCTCTGGCCTGATAAGCTAATCGAGGAGCGCTCGGTGGTGACCGAGAGCCTTGTCTGGGGCGCGAAGGCGTACTCGAATCTCTTCCGTGGCCTGGGTGTGCCGGGGATTACCAATATCGAGCTGACGCCGGACTTTGCGGCAAAGCTGGGGTCGTCTTTTGGTGCGTTTCTGAAAAAAGGTGCGACCGTGGTGGTCAGCCGCGATGGTCACCCAGCGAGCCGTATGCTCAAGCGTGCCCTCATGGCCGGGCTGTCGTCGGTGGGCGTGACCATGGTGGATGTCGAGGAGATGGCCCTGCCGGTTCTGCGCACCACGGTTCGTGCCAACCGCGCACGCGGCGGTGTCCATGTTCGGCAAGACCCGGACCATGCCGGTCGCACCCTCGTGGAGCTCTTCGATGAGCGGGGCATCTATCTTAATAAGAACAATGAGCGCAAGATCGAGACGATCTTCTTCCGCGAGGACTACGGGCGTGTGTTGATGGACGAAGTGGGGACGATCAATGTCGCGACTCGTCCGCTGGAGCAGTACACGCAACTCTTCTTGAAGCAGATCGCCGCCAAAGATATCGAGCGCCAGGAGTTCACCGTGGTGATTGACTATGCCTACGGCTCGTCGCTGGCCCGTGTCCTTCCCTCGATTCTCGGTCAGCTGGGCTGTAAAGTCTTTGTGCTCAATCCCTACCCGGACTGGAAGCGCTCGCCCAAGAACTCCCAAGACCGTGAAGCGCTGGTGGCAGGGCTGGCACAAGTCGTTCACCAGCAAAAAGCCGATCTCGGGGTCATGATCTACTCCGATGGCGAGCGCTTAGAGCTGGTGGATGAGCTGGGTAACCCGCTCAACCGAGCACGCTTGCTGGCGACACTGGCGACCATGGTGGCGCAGACCACGCGGGCAGGGGAGTGCAAGATCGCAGTGCCTCTGAACGCACCGTCGGCGATTGAGAGCATTCTCTCGCGCAGTGGCGGTGTCGTGACCCGCACCAAGACCGACCCGCGTTTCTTGATGAATGTTGCTTCGTCTACCGCCGAGAAACTGGTGATGGCGGGGGATCTGGCCGGTGGCTTTATCTTCCCCGGCGGCGAAGAGGCGTTTCACCCCACGTTCGATGGTCTCTTTACCTTTGTGAAGACCCTGGAGATGATGGCGCTGCACCAGCGCCGTCCGCTCAGCTCGTTTGTGGCGGAGCTTCCTCCAATGCACCTCTCCAGCCAGACCCTGAGCTGTCCTCAGTCGGATAACGGGCGGGTGATGCGGATTTTGACGGAAGAGGCACAGAACGCCTCGGGTGCGCTGGAGCTTCTCGATGGCATTCGTGTGGTCGAGTCGCCCAACACCTGGACCCTGGTGCTCCCCGACCCGGCAGAGCCCTCAATCCATGTGCACAGCGAGGGCGTCTCGGTCGCGGATGCCAATGCCAGAACCCAGCGCTACGCCGATAGAATCGCCGAGCTGGTGAACTAAGCATAGACCGCCCCCCGCACGGCGGGGGGCGGTCTATGCGGGGCAATTAGCCACTACACAAAAACTCGACCACGTCACCGTCTTGCATGACGTAGTCTTTGCCTTCGGTGCGGAGCCAGCCTCGGTCGCGTGAGGCGGCAATGCTCCCTGCCTCGACGAGCTTTGTCCAGTCAATCACCAAGGCGCGGATAAAGGTGCGCTCTAAGTCCGTGTGGATCACGCCCGCCGCTGTGGGGGCTTTGTCGCCCTGGCGGATGGTCCAGGCACGGACTTCTTTCTCGCCCGCCGTTAGGAATGTCTGCAAGCCGAGTAATCGGAAAGCGACCCGCACGAGGCTATTCATTCCGGGCTCACTCAGCCCGAGGTCATTGAGAAAGACCAGCGCCTCCTCGGGATCGAGCTCGGAGAGCTCGGCTTCGATCTGCGCGGAGATCGCCACCACGTCCATGCCTTCGTCTTGAGCCATCTTTTTGAGGGCGGCATAGTGCGGGTTGCTGCCACCATCGGGCAAGTCCGAGTCGGGGACATTGGCGACATAGACCATGGGCTTGGCGGTGAGCAGGCCGGACTCTTTGTAGAACTTAGCCAGCAGCTCGGGGTCGTTCCAGACGAATGTCCGGGCGGGACTGCCTTCACTCAGGTGGGCCACGAGGCTCTCGACCAGCGGCACCAGCAGGGCATCATCTTTGCTGGACTTTGCGTTTTTCTTCAGGCGATCCAGCCGCTTCTCTAGAATCTGCAAGTCCGCCAGCGCCAGCTCTAAATTGATCGTCACCGCATCACCGACAGGGTCTACATGCCCCTCGACATGGATGATCTCCTCGCTCTCGAAGCAGCGCACCACATGGGCCACGGCGGCAACCTCGCGGATATTGGCGAGGAACTGATTGCCTAGCCCTTCCCCTTTGTGTGCGCCTTTGACAAGCCCCGCAATGTCCACGAACTCGACGATGGTAGGAACCACGGGGGGCACGCGGTCGCCCTTGGTGTAGACCTTCGCCAGGGCATCGAGGCGCTCATCGGGGAGCGTGACGATACCGACGTTTTTATCAATCGTCGCAAAGGGGTAGTTGGCCGCGACCGCGCCCGCTTTGGTGATTGCGTTGAAGAGCGTGGACTTACCCACGTTGGGCAAGCCCACAATTCCGACTCCTAGTGCCATAACGCCACAGAGTACCGCACAAACGCGCCTATAGCACGTCCTGGAGGATAATCACGACCATGCGAGTCGTGCCCGTGGCGGTGCGAACCGTGGCTTGAACCTTAGTTCCGGGGGCTCTGCGGAAGATCTCACGGCTACCACTAAGGCCCAGGTCTTTTGCCGGTTGGCCATCGAGCACGGTCAGGACATCGCCTTTTTTCAGCCCCGCTTTCTCCGCCGGGCCACCCGGAGTGATGGTCAGCACCTCGTAGCCATCGCCCTCAAACGTCCCTGAGAACCCAACACGAGAGAAAACAAACGGCTGGTTGAAGTCCGCGTTTTTTGTGAGAAAGAAGCGCTTTCCTGGGTAGTCCAGGGTGACCGTGAAGCGAGAGAGTACCTCGCCGCCGAGCAAGGCGATGGTTCCCGTGTCGGCGAGGGCACCGCTCTTATCTCGAGAAAGGCCGGTGACGACCTTGGGGACTTTGATTCCTCCCATTTCCAGTACGCCGATCCGTGTTACCTCTCCAATGGTGACGCCACCAAGCCCTTTTCCAAGGACGGTCTCCACACGCTTTGGGTATTTTTTATCGAGCGCATTTTTCGAAACCGTCGGTGAGGTGAACGTCAGTGTTCCGGAGTATCCCGTGTCTACCCGGAGTGCACCAGCAATGCCATCTATCTTGCCCGGAATCTCCGGGATGTTCATCCGCAGGTTCATCGGGAGCAGCTGGGCTTTCGGGTCGGGGGAGAAGCCCTTGGGCTCGATAAAGCACACTTTTTTCGTGGCGTAGTCAATCTGCACGACATAGTTTCGCAAGAACGGGTAGCCGACGATGCCATCGAACTCCCCTTTAGACCCGCTGGGCAGGTCGAGAATCACGCCAAGCTGCTGGGTCTGAATGGCTCCCCCGATCTCGATCTTGGCATTGGTAATTTTTGCCGGTACCAGTTTCTCTCCGCCACCCCCGACGAGCGTCTGTCCCATGCTCTTGAGCTGGAGCTTCTCGGCGGACTTGGGGGTGTAGAGCCCCGCTCCGGCTCCCGTGTCTAAGATCAGGCGTGCGGGCTGGTCATTGACCTTGCCCTCGACCACAATCAAGTAGCCTTCGTAGGTAAAGGGCACCTCATAGCTCTGCTGCAAAAAAATCATAAACTCTAATCCTCTCGCATTAAAGACGGCTGAGAAGGGGAAAAGTGACGAAAAGTTGAATCTACTGTCGTGGAATTATTTCGTTACCTGCACCCCGAGCAAGGCCCGCGCCTCGGTGCCGAGACTTCTGAGGGTTTTTTCGATCTGACGGCATATGATCCTGAAGTATTTGCCTCGATTTCGTCGTGGCTGGCGCACGAGCGCCCGGCGGAGATTGCGCTGCTGGCGGAGAAGGCAGTGAGTCGCTACGCCGAGATAGATCCCGACTGGCAGATCTTGCCGCCGGTAGATGGCAAGATGGAGGTCTGGGCGGCGGGCGTGACCTACGAGGACTCCAAGCGTGCGCGAATGGCGGAGTCCGAGGGCGGGGGCGATTTCTATGATCGCGTTTATGACGCAGACCGGCCCGAGCTTTTTTTCAAGGCCAACCCCTGGCGGGTAGTCGCGCCCGGTGATCCCGTCAGCATCCGCACCGACTCGCGCTGGGATGTCCCCGAGCCTGAGCTGACATTGGTGCTCTGCGCCTCAGGCCGCATTGTGGGCGTGACGGTGGGCAACGACATGTCGTCGCGCTCTATCGAGGGCGAGAACCCGCTCTATCTGCCACAGGCGAAGAGCTACGCGGGAGCCTGCGCGGTTGGCCCGACGATCCGAATCGTGGACGTGGACGTAGAGCTCAAGAACCTGCCGATCACGCTGGAGATCTCGCGTGAGGGAGAAACGGCGTTTTCGGGCGAGACGAGCACCGCGCGGATGAAGCGCACCCCACACGAGCTCGCGGAGTGGCTGTTTAAGACCCTGCCATTTCCCGATGGGGCACTGCTGATGACCGGCACTGGCCTCATCCCCCCCGACAGCTTCACGCTCCAGAGCGGCGATGTGGTCACGATCTCCATTGGGGGAGTCGGAACATTAATCAATCCGGTGGCGTAGAATAGAGGCAATGGACTCTCCCCAACCGTCGGATCGCCCAGCGCTGATCCGGCGGCTTATCGCCTTTATCTCGCCCTTTCGCAAGCAGCTTGCTCTTGGTTTGCTCAGCAGCGCTCTCTCGGCGGGGGCACTCCCACTTGCGATGAAGTCCATGACGGATTTTATTGATTCCGTGCGCCGTCAGCAGGTGCAGGGAAGTGCCGCCTACCCACCAGGAGCCGAGCAGCAGGTCGTTCACGTTGGGCTGACGATTGTTGCCGCCTACACGGGGCTGCTGGTCTTTCGGTTTGCTCAGGGGCTCTTTCTCTCCGAAGTGGCGCAGCGCGTGGGGATGCTGATCCGGGCCTCGATCTTCTCCCATCTTCAGCGGATGCCGCTCGCGTTTTTTCATAGCCAGCGTACGGGCTCCCTTCTGGCGACACTCACCAACGATGTGAACCGGCTGCAAAATGCGGCGATGTTGCTGCGCGATGGTGTGGTGCTTCCTATTCAGGCTGTCATTTATTTTGTGATGATGCTGCGCGCCTCGCTGGAGATGGCGGTGGTCACTCTGGTCACGGTTCCGATCATGGTGGGAGCGGTTCAGCTCATTACGCGCAAGCTACGGGCCTTCAGCACGGAATCCCAAGCCCGCTTGGCGGATGCGACGAGTATTCTGAGCGAGACGCTCTCCGCTCCCCGTGTGGTGCAAGCATTCTCTGCCGAGAGTCGCGAGGTGGAGCGCTTCAACCAAGCCAATGAGAGCGCGTTTCAGGCGGCGATGCGCGGGATTCGCCGCACGTCGCTGCTGACTCCGACTGTGGACTGGATCGGTGCGCTCGCGATGGCATTGATTCTGTATGCTGGGGTTCACTTTCAGGTGCCGCTGGGCAGTTTTCTGCTTTTTGTGATGATGGCAAATCTTCTGTCGGGCTCGATTAGCGGTTTTGGAAATGTCCGGGGGCAGTTCGAGGAGCTTCTGGGGGCGGCGGATCGAATCTTTACGCAAGTGCTTGATGTGGTTCCCAGTATTCGGGATGCAGAGGACGCGACCCCACTTCCGGCGCTTGCCGGCCGCGTCGAGTTTGAGGACGTGAGCTTTGGCTACGATGCTGAGCAGCTGGTGTTAGAGAGTATCTCGCTGACGATTGAGCCAGGCGAAGTGGTGGCGTTTGTGGGGCCGACGGGCGCGGGTAAGTCCACGCTCGCCGATCTGATACCGCGCTTTAATGACCCGACGCGTGGGCGAGTCTTGGTGGATGGGGTGGACATCAAGACCGCCACCATTGCCTCACTCCGCCAGCAGATTGGGCTCGTGCCCCAAGATAGCGTCCTGTTTTCGGGGACAATCAAGAGCAATATCGCCTACGGCAAGCCGGAAGCTACGGAGGATGAGATTGTTGCTGCCGCCTGCGCCGCCAACGCCCACGAGTTTATTCTGGCGCAAGCCCAGGGCTACGAGACGCTCGTCGGGGAGCGTGGCACGACACTCTCGGGGGGACAAAAACAGCGTCTTGCCATTGCACGGGCGCTTCTCACCAACCCGCATATCCTGATCTTCGATGAGGCCACCAGCGCTCTGGACACGCAGACAGAGTCCGTGGTTCAAGAGGCGCTGGGGACGTGGTTCAAGGGCCGCACGACCATTATCATCGCCCACCGCCTCTCCACGATTGTCAACGCCGATAAGATCGTGGTTCTGAAAGATGGAAAGATCGCCGAGGTCGGAACGCACACCGAGCTTCTCGCTTCCAGTGGGCTCTACAGCCTGCTCTACAACGCACAGCAGCGAGGCATCGACGCGTGAGCACACCCCGTCCTTTAACCTTCAAAGTGCGGGCGCTGGCGGCGACGATTAGCGGTCTCGTGCGCTTGCTGGCAGGCACGGCGCGACTGACCATTGTTGGCGAAGAGGCGGCAATGGCGACGCTGAAGGAGCACAATGGCGGGATCTTGGTGACGTGGCACGGTCGCACGCTCCTCTCGCTCTACCGCTACCGCAACCGAGGCTACTGGGCGCTGGTCTCGCTCTCCAAAGACGGTGACATCCAGGCGCGTAACTTCGAGAGTTTTGGCTACCAGATTGTCCGTGGCTCCACGGGCCGGGGTGGGGCGCGTGCTGCTGTCCAGATGCTACGCGAGCTAGAAAAAGGCGGCGTCCTCGCCTTCACCCCCGACGGCCCACGCGGCCCCGCCCGAAAAGTCCAGCCCGGCGTCGTCTTCTTTGCCCGGCGCTCCGGCAAGCCCATTATTCCGCTGATCGCCACTGCAACTCCCCGAAAGCTGCTCACTACCTGGGACGACTACCAGCTTCCCGCCCCGTTCAGTCGCGCCGCCTGGGTCTTCGGCGAGCCAATTTTTATCGGAGAAGGCGAGTCCGATGAAGACGCCTGCCGACGCGTGGAAGAAGCCCTGAATGCCTGCGAAGCACAGGCAGAGGGGATGCTGAGCAAACCTACCCCCTAGCCCCCGCTCGCCGGGGGACTGGGTTCAAGAAAAGCAATCTATGGAAAACGAAACACCGTTAGAGGCGGTTCATACGCAAATCCGCGCGCTTATTGCGGAGCACGGCAAACCAAGATCATTCACCGGCGGCGTCTCACAGGAAGTCATCGACGAGATTGCCAAAGACCTTTCCGTTATCCTCCCCGAAGGCTATATCTGGTTTCTCAAAAACTACGGTCATGGGAATATATTTGGCTCCGAGATCCTCGGGACAGGTTTGGTGAAGCCTTACAGTGTCGTAAAGCGGACACTGTACTGCCGAGAGCGTGGGATGCCCGCGCACTTTATTGCCATTGTCCACTGCGACGAGTACTACTACTGCCTCGACACAGAGACAGGAAAGGTCTTGAACTGGAGCCCCTATGAATCGGGTATCTACCTAACTTCGGAGAGTTTCTTAGACTACTTTCTTGAAGACCTGGAAGATGCTGTGCTTAACATGTACGACTAGCCGAGCGATGGCAATGCCCCTAAGTCGGGCTCCACAAACTCGGCGCGTGCCTGTTGGCTCTTGAGAAGCTCGGGGCTGTAGTGTTTTTGGATGCAGGTGAAGCTCAGTAGATCGGGGTTTGCGGCGACGAACACGGGCCAGTCTAGGTTTTCCGTGAGGCGCGATGCAATCAACCGGGCGAAGGCGATGGTGATGGTGTGGTGGTAGCCGGTTTGGTTGCCCTTGGCGGCGTTGTAGCGCTGAATGCCCGCGATGATTTTTTCTTCTGCCTCGGCGTAGGACAGGCGGCTCAGGTAGAGAAAGCCCATCCGAACGTGGGAGAAGTGCGTCCACTCGTAGCGCGGAAGGCTGGTGTCTTCAAAAGCCTCCAGAAACATTTCGTCGGTCATCTTCAAATCCCCGCCAATTGAAAGCGGCGTGTATAGGCGCAAGCGCCAAAAAGTCGCTCCGCGACTACAGATTTTTAATCGCGGAGCGATTTCTCAGCCGAAGCATGAGGCTTTTAGACGCCGATTTCAACCGGCGGCAATCCGAGTGCACGTACCGCCCACGGCAGCGCGGATTCGAGCTGGGTGCGCTGGACGGTGCGGACGGTGGGGGCTCCTTCCGGCGGGGGGAGGCCCGCCGAGCTTCCAAAGAACCCAGCCAGCGCGGCGGCCCACGGCGCGGCATCGGGGAGTATCGTCTCGGGGAGCGGGCCGCCTTCGGAGTGTAGGCTCGGGAGCCAGCACGCAATGTCGGCGTCGCCACTGCCTACAGACGACCAGTTCCAGTCCACGATGATCGCCCGATCACCCATAAAACAGAGGTTGTCGGAGCGCACGTCGAGGTGTAGAAAGTCCGTGCCGTCCAAGTTCAGAGCTTTTTCAGCATCGAGAAGCGTCGGGAGGGCGTTTTCCAGCCAGGCAGCGCTACACAAGCCAAGCGATAAAAAGGGCGCTGGGTTCTCGGCGATGGCTGCCCAGCGCGTGAGCACCGCCCGTTCGGCTTCCAGCGTGGGAGTTTGTGGGGGAAGTGGCGCACGGCGAACGTCGGCAAGTGCATAGAGCACTGCGTCCACTCGTGCGGGTGTCCACGGCGGTGGCCAGTGCGCCTCGCTTAGGTCTTCCAGCAAGAGAAACGGCTGATTAGGGTCGTCGTCCCAACCCAGAAACTCCGCCAGAAATGACTGCGTTCCCAAGTGCTCATAGACCACGGCCTCGCGCCGCAGCCAGCGGGCCGTGTCCTCTGTCGTGGCCACTTTCGCGAAGGCAAAATTTCCGTTTGCCAGCTCCAGCCGAAGCCGAAGCGCCAGTGAGTACCCGCCCATGCGCCGCTTGATATTGATGATCCGCTGCCCAAGAGTGGTCTCTAAGCGGGCTTGAAGTTGCGGTGTTATCAAGCAGGTCGCTTTCGTTGTTGCAGCAAAAGCAGAATGGCTTGGCCGCCGTGATACGCCTCGTGGACGATCACATGGGTCATCAGCCAGCTCAGGGTGAACTCCCGCTCTCCACGCATCGCGGTGTGCTGGGGACTGTCCAGCGCCCCGATCAGTCGCTTCGTCTTCTCCCGTGTCGTGGTGAGTAGTGCTTTGTAAACGCTCAGCGGATGCGGCGGTGGCGTTGGCCACTTGATCCCAAACTGGTCTATCTCTGCATTGAGTACGTCGCCTTCAATATCCTGATAGGGCTCACCGCACGCGATGTGGTGGAGCCAGTAGGCCTCGACCTCGGCGATATGCGTGAGTACGGAGCCAATGCTATGGCCATCAGGGAAGGCTTGCCAGGTCAGCTCAGTCTCGGTCACTTCGTCGCCTAGCTCGCCAAGCCACTCGTGGGTCGCTTGATCGAGCTGCTGGAGCCAGTTCTTAATCTCTTCCATGGAAGCCTATCCTCGGTTCTTCGCGGCGAGAATCATGACCAAGAGCCCAAGCAAAGCAAGCGTCTCTTCCGCTTCGGAGAGATCTGTGTGCTTTTCCAGCTGGAACTTACTCTCAAACAGAGACGGCTTCTTGACGAGGCGGAGCACTTTGGCATCGCCGCGCTTGACGAGATAGGCAGGATGAAAAAGAAACGACGTTGCCAGTCCCAGCACAGGAATCTCTCCGACGACCGAGTCAATGACCTTGATCCACGGGTTTTCCTCGTCAATGGAGAGTGTTGCATTGTCCAGCCCCGTAGGGCGGATCTGGTAGTCAATGTTCCAGAGCGATTTCCAGCCGTTACACGTCACGCTCCCCAGCTCTGCGCCGGTGCGGGCATCGGTAAATGTGTAGATTGGATTGACGGCAATCACTTTGTTGCCCTCGATATAGTAGAGAGGCTGAGTCTGCCCAGAGTCCGTGAAGATCGTGATCTTCTCTTTCCAGGAGAGCTTACGCTTTAGATAGCAGACGGTCGCCCCCGATCCATCGGTGACTTCGAGCTGGCTGGTAAACGTGAGGAGCTTAAACGAGATGTTGAGAGGGTAGTTCATGGGGTTTTGCTTTCGGGCTTCGTGTAGAGCGGGCGCAGGTCGCGGACGCCGCGCTCGGTATAGGGCACTCCGGACTTCATCCAATCCGGGCGTGGCGTGTCGAGTAGATAATGGTCGAAGAACTCGGCCATGTGCACGGTCCAGTGCTTCATGTTCTCCCGGCCCGTCAGGCCGTGGCCCTCGCCGTTGTAGTTGAACATAAAGGCTTCTTTTCCGAGGCGACGCAGGGCGGAGAAGAACTCAATTCCCTGTGTCCATGGCACCGCGCCATCGGCATCGTTGTGGATGGAGAGGTAGGGGGTCTGCACTTTATCCACCCAGAAGATCGGGGAGTTCTCGATGTACTTGAGTGGATCCGTCCACGGTGGCCCTCCAATGCGGCTCTGGGTGCGCTCGTACTGAAATGCCCGGCTCATGCCACTCTCGTAGCGAATCCCCCCATACGCACTGACCATGTTGGAGACGGCGGCCCCGGCCTCGACCGCTCGGAAGAGATTACTGCGCGTGATCAGATAGGTGATCTCGTAGGCTCCCCAGCTATGGCCTTGAATCCCGATTCGCTTGTCGTCAATGCTGACGAGGTGCTGCGCTTCTTGGATCGCAGGGAGCACGCACTTCATCGCCGACTCGCCGGGGTAGCCGGTGCGGTAGGTAATATCCGGCCTCAGAACGATATAGCCATTGCTGACAAAGCGGCTCACGTTGATGCTCGTGCCCACCCCCGGCCGCACGTAGTTGTGGAGCTGGTCGGCCATGCGCTCGTAGATATAGACCATGAGCGGGTACTTTTTATTGGGGTCGTAGTTATCGGGGAGTGTCAGGACGGCTTGAAGCTTCTGCCCATCACCGGTGGTGTAGGTCATGAGCTGGCTCTTGCCCCAGACAAACTCGTGCTGCTGTGGGTTGGCATCGGTGAGCTTGGTGGCCTGTGGGATCTTCTCTAGGCGCGGAGCGAGCCAGAGATCGGGGAACTGGTCAAAGCGCTCGCGGGTGAAGAGTACCGTGTCGGCATCGCGTGCCTTGACCGGCGCGCCAAACGAGCAGTCATCCAGAGCTATCTTTGTCGGGCGACCGTCTTTGAGGGAGTCCAGCCGCCAGAAGCCCTCGGCCCGTGATGTCTCATCCGTGACCGAGAAGAGAATCGGCTTGTCGGTGGGGACAGCGGGCTGGTCGGGATCGAAGCCCACGCGACTCATCCGAAAAGTCATGCGGGCCTTGCGCCCACCCGTCACTTGTCGCGCCTCGCCGTTTTCTGGGTTTACCTCCCACAGATCGTACTTATCGTAGACCAAGATGGACTTATCATTGGCAGTCCAGCCCGCCGAGCCGTAGGGTGGTGGTGGCGCGGGGTGGTCATCGTCGACGTTCCAGAGCGCATGCGGAATCTTTGCTCCTAAATCGACCACCTTTTCACTATCAATGCCACGGCAGAGCCACGTTTTCTGCTCCTGGCTCCACCAGACCAGATACTTCTCGTTAGGCGAGAGAAGCGCCGCGCCGCCCTGCTTGGTGAGAACTTTCTTCTTCGCGCCTGACTCTAAATCTACCAGGTAGAGATCGCTGTAGCTCTGATCCCACGAGGTAAGCTGCTCGTAGGGCTTCGCATCGCGCCCCAGGCTCCAGCGCTTGGTATCCTCACCCACGGCAACCGTCGGCTGATCTGGCCCCGAGAGCACGACCAGCTTGCCACTCTTGAGGTTCAGCAGCGCTGGGTAGCTGGGCTTGGCATTGGCGCGGAGCTTTTGCATGGTCTGCAGCAGCGGATCTAGGGAGCTCCAGACATCGACATTGATCGGCTCGATGGGGTCTTTGGGTTTCGGCGTGGGCTTGGGCGCAAGCGCGAGGCTCAGCCGCTGGCCATCTTTGAGAAAGCGTGCGCTACCGCCGTCCGCGAGCTGCCAGCCCGTCGGGACGCCCACCGTTTTCTCTGTCACCAGCTCCGTCGCCTTCGCCTCACCGACTTTCCAGTGCCATAAAGCTGCAACAGCTCCCCCACTTGTGGGGGCGGGGGAGGCAGCTTTGGGAGCCTTGATAAAGACCAGCTGCTCTCCCGCATCGTCCCAGTCGAGGCCGCGCAGGGTTGCGGCCCCCGTGCTCAGGGCCAAATCACCGTCTTTGCCAAGCTCTCGAACAAACAGCCCGTCTTTGGGGTCGTCTTTACTGTCTACGATATAGGCAAGCCGAGAGCCGCTCTTATTCCAGGTGAAGTCCGTGACATCCGCAAGTGTGGTGCTCTGCCCGGTGGCCAGCTCTCGCAAGACGAGATCGGCTCCTACGGGCGCGGCAGGCGCTTGGGGCGTGGCCCCTGCCGCACCGGGCGCTCCCGCAGGCCGTCGTCCTCCTTGGCGTCCTCCGGCAGGGGGCTGGTCTTTGCCAGAACCTGTAGCTCCCCCGCTCGCGGGGGGGGAGGGGGCGACTTTCTCAACTTGGTAGGCCAGCCAGCGACTTCCCTCCGTTGCCAGCGTAAAGCGGCGCACTTTCTCCATGATCTCAGTCTTGCCTGTGGTGATGTCGAGAATTCCGAGTGCGGAGGGTAGGGCAGGCTTTTTCTCTTTTCGTGCCTTCTCGCTCTCCGCAAATGGCGGTGCAATCGTGAAGATCACAAAGCGACTGTCGGGCGTCACTTGAGGGCCACGGCCCCGTGGGATTTCGTAGCTGGCACCGCCCGAGGTGCTTCGGATGTAGAGGGTGCCATCGCCTTCCGTCGGAGCGATCACATAGACAGCCCACTTGCCATCCCGCGAGAGCTGGGGGAGCTGGATGGACTTCCAGAGCTCGTAGTCGTAGTGCTTCAGGGGGCGCTTCGGGGCGAGACTTGGCGTGGCAGGCTGGAGCTGGTTGATGGTTCCCCCGCCATTGACACGGGCGGGCAAGGTCTGCTGAGCATGAGTCGTGGTGAGAGCTAGCAAGCAAAAGGCAAGCGAAAACGCAAGACGAGTTCTAGTCATGCCTGCAATTATAACGGTTTTCTGTTATGATTGAGCCATGAAAATTGTGATCTTGAGTATTGTTTCTCTGACTCTGGCGAGTGGAGCATGGGCACAGAGTGCGCCGGGTGGGCCACTGACACCATCGGCGGGCTGGGCTGCACAGAGCGCGGGAGTGGGGCCTGTGGGCTCGCAACCTGCAATCTTAGGCAAAGGCCAGTTTTTCCTCTCGACACTTTCCAACTCCGCGATTGCGGGCAAGACCGAGACGGCACTGCGCTACGGGTTTAGTGACAAGCTCTCCGTGGGCCTTTTGAGCTTGCAGAAGCAGGCTAAGACACGCCCGAATGTCAACTACACGCTCACGTCGGAGACGGTCGAGTCGCCCTCGTTGAACGTCGGGTTCTACGACAGCAGTGTGGGGGGCAAGGGCTCTGTGTTCTATGCCACGGCGGGCCGGACGATCTCGGACATGGGGCCTGTACCGTTTTCGGGCTATCTGGGGGTGGCCAAAGTCAGTGGGGAGTCGGCTCCCCGCCTTCTTATCGGAGCTGCAATGCCCCTTGCCAACAACCGGGTGACCGCATCGGCACAGTGGGAAGGTAAGAAACTCTCGCTGGGGCTGGTGGGCGAAGTCGGGATGATTGGCAAGTATCCGGTACGTCTTGGCTTAGTTGCGGTCGGAAACTCGGTCGGAACTCTTGGTGCAACGACTTGGGGCCGCTAAAAAAACACGAATGCAACTGCGCTCAATTATCCCCTACACCGTTCTTGCCGCTGCCCTGGCGGGCGGCATTATATGGCGGCTACAAGACAAGCGTGCCGTGGCAGGTGACCTGGTTAAGTCGCAGGCGGCCCGTAAAAACTCCTTGCCCAGCGTGGTGCTCGGAGTGGCTGGTCCCAAAAAACTAGTTCAGACTCTGGAGCTCGTCGGCTCGTTGGAATCGCCGAACACCGTGAAGCTAGCGGCGCGCTCGGCGGGACGAGTTACCTTTCTCGCGGCGCGTGAAGGCAGCACGGTTGCGGCGGGGCAGACTCTGGTGCGCATTGACCCCGTGGATCTGAAAGCGGCTGTCGCCCAGCAGGAAGCAACGGTCGCCGAAGCAAAGGCCCGGCTGGCGCAGGCGCAAGCGACGATGGACACGGGGCGTGTCTCTGTTCTGACAGGAATTGAGCAGCGTAGTGCCGCCGTGGAGAGCGCTCAGGCAACGCTAAGCCGTGCGCAGCAGAGCCGTGATGCCTTGCTCGCCGCCGCCAAAGCCGCCGTCGCCGATGCGGATGCTAGGGTGCAGAGCGCCCGTGTGGTGGTCGAGAACACGAAAAATGACCACGCAAGCGCCCTCGCCAACCAGAGCAACCTGAAGGCTAGGCTTTCCCGCGCCGAGTCTCTCTTGGAGAAAGGCTTTGTCTCTGCCCAGGCGGTTGAGGATGCCCGAACCGCGCTAGAGGTTCAAGGCAATGTCGTCGCCACCGCGCAGGGGCGCATTGCCACGGCAGAGGCCGCGCTGGAGTCTCAGAAGGCGCTCCTTATCGCGGCAAAGGAGCAGGTGACGGTCGCGGAAAAAGGCGCCATCAGCGAGATTGGCACGGCTAAAGCCGCCAAGAAGCAGGCGGAGTCCGCGCTGGTTTTAGCCAAGTCGAACCGCTCTCAGTCCGTGGCTATGCGAGAAAATATCGCCGCGCTCCGGCAGGCCGTGGCAGCGGCGGAAAGCCAGCTCGCACAAGCCCGTGCTCGGCTCGGGGAGACAGAACTTCGGAGCACGATCTCGGGGATTGTGACCGCTAAGCCCATAGACGAAGGCTCTAGCGTGACGGCAGGGCAGACGATTCTGACCATTCAGCAGCTCGATAGCCTCTATCTCACGGTGGGTGTCCCTGTGGAGCAGAGCAGTGCTGTTGGCATCGGCACCAAGGCGGAGGTAGTGCTGGATGCCCTCCCTGGAAAGCCATTTCTCGCGACGGTTGCGGAGGTCAATCCTGCCGCCGATCCCCAGAGCCGCCAGTTTATCGTGCGCTGTAAACTAGAGAATGCAAGCGGCAAGCTCCGCCCTGGGATGTTTGCACATCTCACCCTAGAGCTGCGGACGATCAATGCGGCTGTGGTCGTCTCCAGCGACGCGGTTAAGACAACCCCGAAAGGCTCCACGGTCACGGTGGTGGATGCGGAGAGCACTTCCTCTGTCCGTCAGGTGACGCTCGGTACCAAAGTCGGCAGCGATGTCGAGATTCTCTCAGGAGTCCGTGCCGGTGAGCGTGTCGTCATTCTGTCCTACTCACCCGTCAAAGACGGCCAGAAAGTCAAACCTGCGTCTGGGGCGTTGTCCGAGGTGAAGAAGTGAACATCGCGCGTTTCTCGGTTCAGCGGCCTGTCGCGGTGGTGATGCGTATTGCGGCGCTGGTGCTACTGGGCGTTGTCTGTCTGATGAAGCTTCCCGTGGACTTGCTGCCCAAGATCACCATTCCAACGGTCTTGGTCAGTACCACCTGGCCCAATGTCGCGCCGGAGGAGATGGAGACCCAGGTGACGCGGCCTATTGAGCAGGCGGTCTCGGCGGCACCAGGAATCCAGCTTATCAGCTCTAGCTCTACCACAGGTAGCTCGTCGGTGCGGGTGCAGTTCAACTGGGGGACGGATATCGGCCAGGCTGCCATTGATGTTTTGCAGCTTGTCCAGCGCGCCAAGCAGCAGCTTCCCGATGACCCGACTCTTCAGGCTCCGGTCGTTTATAAGTTCGATCCGGCCACACTTCCCATTCGCATCTACGGAGTCTCGGGGATCTCGGACATTGTCAAGCTTCGGAGCCTCTTGGCCAACGAGGTCTCACCGCTTTTAGCCTCTGCGGAGGGAGTTGCCACCGCCACCGTGACGGGAGGACAGACCCGCTCGATTATCATTGAAGTAGACCCCGTGAAAGTTCAGGCATATGGTCTGTCCATAGATCTGGTGCAGCGGCGGCTCTTGCAGGA
Source organism: Armatimonadota bacterium (assembly GCA_026392155.1). Classification (GTDB taxonomy): domain Bacteria; phylum Armatimonadota; class Armatimonadia; order Armatimonadales; family Armatimonadaceae; genus Armatimonas. Next base: position 24,867 of record JAPLCP010000076.1, read on the forward strand.
GAATATCAATGTTCCCGCGGGGATCGCACGGCAGGGCGAGCGTGAGCTGACCATTCGCACGGTCGGGTACTTCAGCAGCCTCGCCGATGCCGAGAAGATCACGCTGGCACAGGTAAACGGACAGCCTGTACTCCTCACGGATGTCGCCAAAGTCGAGGACAGCCATCTGGAGACACGCATTCTGACGCGGCTTAACGGGGAGCCTGCTGCGAGTCTTGCGATTACGAAACAGAGCGAGGCCAACACGGTCGCCACTGCCGAGGCCATTGAGAAAAAAATTGAGCAGGTCAACAAGCTCTACCCGCAGCTCAAGTTCCAGGTGGCCTACGACCAGTCGGGCTTTATTCAGAACTCCGTCACGGATCTTCAGCACACGGCGATCATTGGGGGCGTGCTGGCGGTTCTGATCCTGCTGTTTTTCCTCCGCAATCTTCGGAGCACGTTAGTGGTGGCGCTCTCGATTCCGGTCTCGATCTTCTCGACGTTCTCGCTGCTCTACTTCTGTGGCTTCACGCTCAATACGATCTCGCTCTCAGGCCTGGCGCTGGCGGCGGGGCTGATCGTGGACGATGCCGTGGTGGTGCTGGAGAATATCTTCCGGCACATCGAGCGCGATAAGAAGTCCGCCGTGGAAGGAGCTGTCTCGGGGGCCAGCGAGATCACGAGTGCGGTTGTCGCTTCGACGATCACGGTGATGGTGGTCTTTCTTCCGATCTTGCTGATCAAGGGCCAGACAGGCCAGATGTTCACGCAGTTCGCGCTGGTGGTGATCTTCTCCATGGCGGTCTCGCTTTTGGATGCCACGACGCTGGTTCCGATGCTGGCCTCGCGCCTCATCCACCGCGAGGAGCTGGAGCAGGAAAAAGAGAGGCCGTCACGGGGCTTTTTTGGCTGGGCGGGACGCTATCTCGACAGCCTGGATGCCAACTACCGGCGCCGTCTGGCCTGGGCACTTTCTCATCGCTGGTGGGTTCTGGCAGGTGCCGCTTTGATCTCGGCGGCGAGCTATTTCTTTGTCCCGCTGATCGGCTCAGAGACACTGCCTCAGACCGATAGTGGCGACTTTACCGTGAGTGTCAAGCTTCCCATCGGCACGGCGTTTCTCAAGACCAGCGAGACCATGAAAGAGGTCGAGAAGCGGATTCTGGCCAACCCGGATGTCGAGACGGTCTTTGCCGCGTCCGGGGCGACCCTGAGCCTGCGTGGCTCGGTGCGGGATCAGGCAGGCCATATCGGAAGCGCAACCGTGCACCTCAAGGCTCACCGAAAGCTGCCCACACAGCAAGTCATCAAAGATGTCCAGAAGAGCCTGGGGAGTATTCCAGGGATCCGTGCCACGGTCTCGCCGTATGACCTGGTGACGCAGCTTCTCACGGGGGGCGCAACCAACATGGAGATTGATGTCTTCGGACAGGACAATAAGTCGGTTGCAGCTCAGGCCAAGAAGGTGATGGACGCGCTCAAGGGAGTGCCCGGCCTGGAGGCGCTTGACCTTGGTGTCCAAGACGCTACCCCAGAGCTCCAGTGGAAGATTGACCGCGACAAAGCCTCGGCGCTGGGTGTCTCGTTTGCCGATATTGCCAATACGATCAACTCCAGTACAGGCGGAGCGCAGGCGGGCTATTTCTTAGAGAAGGGCTACCAGTACCCGATCTACGTAATCCTACCCGAGAAAGATCGCAAGTCTGTGGAGTCCCTGGCGAATCTGGCGATTAGCCCCAAGAGTGGGGGTAAGCCGCTCTTGCTAAACCAAGTCGCGACGCCGTTTGAGACCGTCGGCCCCAACGAGATCACGCGGCTGGATCGGCAGCGCTATATCGCGGTGAACGGACGGCTGGCGGATCGCTCCCAAGGCGAGGTGGAGGCTGATGTGACCAAGATTCTGGAGAAAGTGGAGTTTGTGCCAGGTACCTACTGGGACTTTGGCCAGAACCAGAAACGGCGCGGCACCGAGTTCGCCGGTCTTGGCGTGGCGGTTGTGCTGGCCGTGGCGCTGATCTACATGCTCCTCGCGTCACAGTTCGAGTCCTTTGTCTACCCGCTGATCGTGCTGACGTCGGTGCCGCTCTGCGCGGTGGGTGTGGTGCTGGCACTCTTTCTCACAGGCCGCGCGTTTGGAATCACGGCCTTTATTGGCCTCTTGATGCTCGTTGGCATTGTCGTGAAAAACGGAATCCTCTTGGTGGACTACACGAATCAACTGCGAGAGCGGGGCACCCCGCGCGACGAGGCCATCCTCACCGCAAGCCCGACCCGTCTGCGCCCGATTCTGATGACCACGTCCGCAGCCGTTCTGGGAATGCTCCCGCTCGCGCTTGCTCTTGGGCAAGGCTCGGAGACCCAGGCTCCGCTCGCCACGGCCGTGATCGGTGGCTTGATTACGTCCACGGTTCTGACGCTTTTTGTCGTACCCTGCGTCTACACACTCTTCGATGATCTTGGCCAGCGCCTTCGGCGGCGATAGAGGTGAAATTGTCCCCGCTAGCTCGTTTATTGTGGCGGAATATTGGTATTCTGGTTCACACGCACTTCCATCCGGGTTTTGCCATCGTCATTGGAGACTTTAATATCTGCATTGACAGGGTTGCCATCCGGGCCGGGGAACTGGACTTTATAGCTGCCGGGTGGGATGTCTTTGAGATCGCTGACCCCAAGCTGTTTTTGGAGCAAGTCCGTGATGTTCGCACCACCAAACATGCCGCCGGGGCCGCCGGGGCTCCCGAAGGCCATCATGGGTTTGCGTGGGTTGCTGAGAATGTAGTAGGAAGTCAGATCTAGCTTCTTCACGAGAGGCGCGGCTTCTGCCTCGGTCATCACGCGGCCCATGACCTCTACCATTCCCGGCTTCGATGTCCCCACTTTGCCGCCAAAGAGGCTCGCCTGTGCAAAGGCATAGCGGGAGAGATTGTCTGCGGCGTAGCGCTTGCCCTCTTGCGGTTTGGGAAGATAGAGCTTGGCCCACGCGGCGCCATCGGGCAGCTTGCGGACGAGTGCATCAAGCTGCTCTTCGAGGTTCGTTTTCGTCGTGGCTTTCGCCAGTGCCGGGGCACGAAGCATCGCGAGGCTGGAGTCCACCAGCACATTTTGGCCGCTCTCTTGACCAAGCTGACGAACAATCAGGCTAACCACAACGTCGCGCTCGGTCTTGGGACGCGATGATGTCGAGGTTTCTTGCCCATGAGCAAGTGTGGATGCCAGCAGAAGTGTGCAGGCAAGTAAGGCGTATTTCATAAAATTTCGGTTTCTCCAGAGGTCAAGGACGAGATGACGCTACGATTCCGCGAATGCTACTTGAGATAGCCATGGTAGACCCCGAGCCAGTAGCCCAAGAGCCAGGCTCCAGGGTCGTCTGCGCCCTTCCCATCGCCGCCGCTATCGGCCTCCCAGTAGCAGGCGTTCCAGCGACTCACGCGTCGCTCAGCGGGGGAGAGCACCCGGTCGGTCTCCATTCGATTGCGTCCACCACCGGGCGCAAGACGAAGAGTCACGTCCATCCGAGTACTATTTTTCATGGCCCACTCGGTCTGCTCCAGTGGCCAGTCTTGGAGGTTGAGCAGGGCGCTCTCCACATCGCACGAGTTGCCTGTCAGGCCGCCGTACATGAAGTTATAGAATGGGCTGGCCTCGGCCTTGATCGTCTGCTCGGTCAGCGACGGCTCCCAGGTCTTGGCGAGGCTCTGCGAGAGAATCTGCCGTCGCGCCGGGTCTTTCTCGAGGAGCATTAGTGGGTAATAAGCGAGGTATGCCAGCTCGTCATCGCTGTGATTCAGCTTCCACCAGGGATTGTTGCGCCGGTAGTTGAGCGTGTTGAGGAGATAGTGATGATTATTGATTAAATCTTCGTAGGCATCGTTGTAGCGCTTCTCACCCGTCAGATGATAGGCCACTTTCAGGTGCGAGAGAATCTCCAGCGAGTTAAGCCCACGCTCCTCTTTCCAGCGCGGGCTATCGTTCATCAGCGCGGGCTCCCAGTGTCCCCAGCGCGTGGGGCGCGTGGTGTGGTCACAGAGGGTGTAGTTATGATCGAGAATATGATCCGTCACGCGCTTGCACGTCGCGGCGATACGCTTCTTCTCCGTGGCATCGGCGACATGCTCGGAGTAGAGATACCAGGCGAAGTAGTGACCGTCTATCTCGTCGCTTGAGGTATCGCCCTTCACCCAGACATTTTTCTCAATCGGCGAGCGGAACCAGATCAGCGCCGTCTCGCCAGGCGCATTGACGGTTCCCTTGGGATCAAGCCCCGTGACTCCGGCCTTTAGCTCCTCGTCCGTAACCGTGGCGCGGGCAGGGAAGCCTGAGATTCCGGTGAGGCGCTCCAGCTCCAGAAGCGCGTTCAGTGATTTTTGCGCGAGAGTCCTGGCTGCCGGGTCTTTGGTCACGCCGTAGCGCAGGCACTCCGCCCCCAGATAGACCGCCGTCCAGAGTCCATCGTTGTCGCTGGCCTCGTGGAATGTTCCCAGCTCGGGCTTTCCGGCCACCTTATAGCTACAGTTGGAGACATAGCCACGCCGGTTGTGGTACTTGGCCGTGATGTTCTCAAAGTGTGTCGCTTTCTCCGCGAGCGTCATGGACTTCTCTTCCAGACAGGCAAACCCTGTGTCGGTCTCGACCCAGCAGCGGTTTTTTGCATCGCACCAGACCCGCTTCACATGATCACTGGGGAGCCAGCGGCGGCTGGCAAAGTACCGAAACTTGCCCTCCCGCAGCCGCCAGACCCCACTCTGCGTCCCACCCCATAAGTCGCCGTTGCTAGCCAGCGCCACACTGGTCATCCGAATCTGCGGCATGCCATCTTTATGGTCAATCGGCTGCCACCAGTCTTTTCCGTTGGTCAGCACTAAGCCAAAGGTCGTGGCGAGATACCAGTGACCTTTGCCGTCGGTGATGGCCTGCACGACATCAGTGTCCTCATCAATCTGTGGCTGATGCGGCTTGAAGGTAGTCGGAAGCTCGATGCGCACTGCCCCCCGGCCCGCGTCCAATGGGGGAGCAGCGGGAGCCTCAGCGGGGAGCGTGGCGAACTGACGAGAGAGAAGCTGGCCATAGGTGGCAGCAGGTGCGGTGAGAGCGGCAGGTATGGGAAGCAGCATTGCGAAATATTATCCTTTAGGGCGATGGGACGATGGGCTGTGCAAGATTCCCAGGAGAATCCTGAAAAGCTCAATGAGGTCTTCGGGGGATCGGTAGTAGTCGTGGAAGCTGGTGACCAATGTGGGAAGTGTCAAGGGAGTTCGTGAACTCATAGCCCCATTTTATCCCTTGAGGCCACTGAGGACAATTCCCTTGACAAAAGTCTTCTGGACGAGTAAGAAGACGAGAATCATCGGGAGGGTAATGACGGTTGAGGTGGCCATGAGCAGGTTCCACTGGCTCTCGTGGCGACCAAGAAACGACTGTAAGCCCAGCGCGAGCGTGTACTGGTTCTCGTCATGGAGATAGATGAGCGGGCCTTGAAAGTCCGTCCAGGCTCCCAGAAACGCAAACAGACCCACCGTGGCGAGCGCGGGGCGTGCGAGCGGCAGGATCACGCGCCAGAAGATGCCAAAGTCCGAGCAACCATCGAGCCGCGCAGCATCGGAGAGCTCCTGGGGAATCGTCAGGAAGAACTGGCGCAGCAGAAAGATCGAGAACGGGTTGCCACAAAACGTGGGAATAATTAACGGCAACCAGGAGCCCGACCAGCCAAGCGTGCGAAAGAGCAGAAAGGTCGGCAGAAGGGTCACTTGCGCGGGCAACATGATGGTCGCCAGCATGATGAAAAACAGCGGCTCGCGAGCCTTGAACTTTAGCCGCGCAAACGCATACGCCGCGAGTGAGGACGCGAGGCATGTTCCCAGCACGGTCAGAGCGCAGATAAAGAGCGTGTTGCCCACGTAGCGCCAGAACGGGAAGCGCGAGAGGGCATCGGGGTAGTTCTTCCCGGCCACCGGGCTGGGAAGCCACTCCATGGTCGCCGTGAAGATCTTCTCCGGCGACTTGAGCGATGTGCTCACCATGAAGGCAAAGGGGGCCAGAAAGAGCAGGCCCAGCGCGATAAGAATGCCATAGCGGAGCCCTCTCATGCCTTTTCGCCCTCGTAGTAGACCCAGCGCGCCGACGATTTGAAGACCAGCCAGGTTGCGGCAATTGTCAGTAGAAATAGCACCCAGGCCATGGCGCAGGCGAGGCCCATGCGGAAGTACTCGAAGGCGTTCTGGTAGAGATAGAGTGCATAAAAGAGCGTGGACTTATCCGGGCCACCCTTGGTCATGAGAAAGGTCTGGGTGAAGTACTGGAACGTCCCGATGACACCTAGGATTAAGTTGAAGAAGATCACCGGTGAGAGCGACGGTAGCGTGATGTGGCGCAGGCAGTGCCAGCCGCTGGCACCATCCAGCTCGGCGGCTTCGTAGTAGTCTTGCGGGACACCTTGAAGCGCAGCCAGGTAGATCACCATGCTCCCCCCGACACCCCAAAGATCCATGAGGATGATCGCAGGCTTTGCCCAGAGCGGTGAGGCGAGCCAGGTGGGAGTGGGGATATGGAGCGTTCGTAGCGCTTCGTTAATCAGCCCGTGCTCGGGGTTGAGCAGCCAGAGCCAAAGCATAGAGCTGGCGACCGTCGGCACCAGCGCCGGCACGTAGAAGATCGTCCGAAAGAGCGCCATGCCCTTGAGCTTCTGGTTGAGCAAGAGCGCCAGAGCCAGTCCAAGTAAGAGTGAGAGGGGTAGCTCCAAAAACAAAAACGCCGTGTTGCCTAGAGAGGGCCAGAAAGTCTCGGTGTCGGTGAAGAGCTCTTTATAGTTCTCCAGCCCCACCCAGCGCGGCGGTGAGAGCACGCGGTAGTCCGTGAAGCTGAGGTAGAGCGTCGCGAGGACGGGGCCGATGGTAAAGACCAAAAGCCCGATGAGCCAGGGAGCGAGGAAGAGGAGGGCCACCCCCCCATCCCGCCTAGCCCCCGCTTGGCGGGGGTACAAAGAAGAGCTCATCGGTACTTCTCCAGCTCGCGGGAGACTTTGGCTTGGACGGTGCGTAGGGCATCTTCTGGGGATTTGCGCCCGTAGCGTACGGCATCGCAGGCGGCGGTGAGCTCACTTTGGTAGAGCGCGGCGACGGGAAGGACGGGGAAGTGGGAGGCGCGGGGGCTGTTAGCCAGATCCAAAAATCGCGCAAAGAGCCCTCGCCAAGGAGCGCCGGTTCGTAGCGTAGGCGCTTGCAAGATCGCCCGCTGGTTGGGAACCCCGTGCATTGTCTCCGCAAATCGGAGCTGCCCGGCTACAGTCTGGCTCCACGTCAGAAACGCGAAGGCGTCGTCGGTGCGCTTGCCCTCGCGGGGCAGGCAGAAGAGATTTCCCCCGAGCCACGCGGTACCGGCAAGCTCGGGGCGGCTGGCGGGGTAGGGCAGGGGTGCGACTCCAATCTCCTCTCCCGGTGTGTACTTAAAGACCCAGTTGGCGTTCCACTGGCCCGAGAACTCCATCGCGGCGAGACCCTTGAAAAACGGATTGCTGGAGCCCATGTCTTCCGCAAAGCCCGCTGAGAACGCCTCGACCGCTTCGTTGCCGCCTTGTGCGTCCATTAGGCGCTTGTACCAGCGCAGTCCGTCGCTATTGTTAGGGTGATCCGCCGTGAGGCGCTCGGATTTTTCGTCCCAGAACTGAGCTCCTGCCGCACCCAGTAGCTGCACGGCTTCGGGGGGACGCAGGCCGATCTGGGTGATCCGACCCGAACTATCGCGCTTGGTGAGGCGCTTGCACAGCTCCTCCAGCTCTTCGAGGGTGCGCGGCGGCTCTTTGATGAGCCTTTTATTGTAGAGAAGCACCATGCAATCGAGCAGGTAGGGGATGGCGTAGAGCTTGCCCCGGAAGCGACACTGGCTGAGTGCACCGGGCGTAAAGTCAGCGTCTTTGAGCCCCGCGGTGACAAAGAGCTCGTCGAGGGGCCGGAGCGCTTGATTTGCCGCGAGGGCCCCAAGCGCCGAGGGGTCTTTGAGAGTGAAGAGGTCGGGGGGAGCGCCTGCGACTAATGCCCGGATGGTTTTATCGTCCGCAACCGACGGTAGGTTCTCGATGGTGGGATCGTAGGCACGCAGAACATTGCGAAAGACCGTCTCCTCATCACCGCCCCACATGCTCCAGACCCGCAAGCCACGCTGCGTTGGGGGATTTTTGGTACAGCCAGCGGCGAGGGCCAGGGTGAGTAGGGTGACGGAGCGCATGACGACATCCTAACCCAAGTGCGCAGATCAGACAAGGCTTTTATTGCGGAGTGCATTGACGCTGATACGGGTAGCGTCTACAATAGAGCCATGACCTCAACGATGCATGGTAAGCTTGCTGTTTTTGGACTCGCTGCCCTGATGAGCATGGCCGCGCTTGCTGCGCCACAAAGGCCAGAGCTGGTGCGCTTCAACCGGGATATTCGCCCGATCCTCTCAGACAACTGCTTTGCGTGCCATGGCCCCGATAAGAACAAGCGCTCGGCGAATCTGCGGCTCGATCAGCCGAATCGTGCGGTGGTTGCGGGCGATATTCTGGCAAGTGAGCTGGTGAGCCGTATCAATAAGCCTAGCGACGATGCCTTACAGATGCCCCCAAGCACGTCGCATAAAAAGCTAACGGCAGAGCAGAAACGGCTTCTCATGCGCTGGATCGGCGAGGGAGGCAAGTATGAGGGGCACTGGAGCTTTGGCCCCCTCGCCCCCACGCGTGGGGGAAGCATTGATGGGTTAATCGCCGCACGCCTCACCAAAGAGAAGCTTGCGCCAGTGCCACTGGCGGATAAACGGACGCTGATCCGGCGGGTGTCGCTGGATGTCACGGGGCTGCCCCCGAAGCCCGAGCGGGTTGCGGCGTTTGTGGCAGATTCCCGGCCCGATGCCTATGCGAAACTGGTGGACGAGCTACTTGCCTCGCCGCACTACGGCGAGCGCATGGCGGTGCCGTGGCTCGATGCAGTGCGCTATGCCGATACGGTGGGCTACCACGGCGACCAGAACATGAACGCATGGGCCTACCGCGACTGGGTGATTGAGGCGTTTAATGCCAACATGCCCTTTGATCGGTTCACAAAAGAGCAGCTCGCCGGGGACTTATTGTCAAACCCTACCCCCAGCCAGCTCACGGCGACGTGCTTCAATCGTCTGAACATGGTAACCCGTGAGGGGGGAGCGCAGCCGAAAGAGTATCTCCACAAGTACGCCACGGACCGCGTCCGCACGGTGGGGATGGCGTGGATGGGGCTCACCACAGGCTGTGCCGAGTGCCATGACCACAAGTTCGACCCGTTGACCCAGCGGGATTTTTACTCTTTGGCGGCATACTTCGCCGACGTGAAACAGTGGGGCGTCTATGCCGACTATGGCTACACGCCCAACCCCGACCTGCGGGGTGTCAACAACGACTATCCGTTCTTTCCAGAAATTACTGTCGAGAGTAAGTATCTCAAGCAGCGAATTGCCCAGCTCCAGGGCCAGATCGAGAAACTTGCCGCGCCGCTCTCCATAAGCCAGAGCTGGCTTGGCGCGATGAACTCCTACTACCAGGCCAACCCCGATGGCTGGGAGAGCGACGAGAAAGTTGTCGTGACAGGTGCTAAGGCGACCGATGTGGTGCGGACACTCTCGCCCCAGCAACGCGCAATTGCGAGTGTGCGGCTGGAGCTTTTCCCGATGGAGGGGAGCCTTTTTCGTAAAGGAGTGCGCTCGGAGACGGTGATGCTGAATCTGGCGGTGATGGGCAAAGACGGTAAGCTGAAAAATCTCGCGGTTCGACATGCCGCCGCCAGCGCTTTTGAGCCCACCTACCGCAACTCGTTTGCCCTGCTCGGGGTGCAGCGCGGTTGGAAGCTGGTCGGAAGTCAGGCAACCGTCCCCCAGGCTGCTGTCTATCGTTTAGAGAAGCCCGTCACCCTGACCGACGGCGAGACGCTTCGGGCCACTCTGCCAAGCTGCGATCTGGCAAGCTTCCAGCTGAGTACATCACCACTCGTGCCCCGCAACCCCGATGGTCTCACTCTCCCCGATAAAGCCCTCACGCCACGTGACTACCTCCTCGCGACAGCAGATGACGCCGAGGCATTTACCAAAGCGAAGGCGCTGGAGGCCGAGATTACGAGCTATCGAGGTGGCCAGACTCCCGTGATGGTGACTGAGAAGGCAAAAACGCCACTGACCATGCGCATCGTCCCCCGTGGCAACTGGCAGGATGAAACCGCGCCCGTCGCAAACCCCGCAACCCCTGGGTTTTTACCGAAACCAACTCAGGGAACCCGGCTAGAGCTTGCCAACTGGCTGATGGACAAGAGCAACCCTCTTACCTCACGGGTTTTTATCAATCGACTCTGGAAGCACTTCTTTGGCGTCGGGCTCTCGCCTAGCATCGAGGATCTCGGGGCACAGGGCGAGCCGCCGACCTACCCGGAGCTGCTTGACACGCTGGCCGCTGACTTTCAGCGCGACTGGAATGTCAAGCGGGCCGTGAAGCAGCTCGTGCTGAGCGAGGCGTATAGAAGGTCGTCGGTGATGAGCGCGGCGCAGAAACTAAAAGATCCGCAGAACAAGCTCTGGGCATCACAGAACCCACGGCGGCTGGAGGCGGAGTTCGTGCGCGACAATGCGCTGGCCATCGCGGGGCTGCTGAATCCGTCGGTGGGCGGCCCACCTGCAATGCCCTACCAGCCCGAGGGCTACTACGCCCCATTGCAGTTCCCCGACCGCAGCTATGTCGCGGATAAGAGTGACTCACAGTGGCGGCGTGGGGTCTACATGCACTGGCAGAGGACGTTTCTGCACCCGATGCTCGCCAGCTTCGATGCCCCCAACCGTGACGAGCCTTCGTGTACGCGAACGCTTGCCAACACGCCGCAGCAGGCCCTGACGCTCCTCAACGACCCCGAGTTTGTGGAGGCGGCGCGGGTCTTTGCGGGGACTCTAAAAGCCAAGATCGACGATGCCAAGCTCACCGAAATTTATCAGCGGGCACTGGCACGTGCTCCCAAGCCACAGGAGCAAAAGTCACTGCTGGCTTTCTTAACAAAAGTCCGCGCCGAGTACGCCTCCCGCCCCGACGATGCCAAGAAGCTCCTCGCCATCGGCAACAGCCCGGTTCCCATGGGAGACGCCAATGAGCTGGCGAGCTGGGCCATGGTCTGCCGCGTCGTTCTGAACCTGCACGAGACAATCACAAGGTACTAAGCTATGTTCGATCAAGAAGCGTTTATCCAAAGCGTCAACCGGCGCACGTTTTTAAAGCAGTCTGCCTATGGGGTCGGGGGATTGGCCCTTGGTGCCTTGTTTGGCGCAGAAGCACGCGCCGATAGTGGGAAGCTGCCGCACTTTGCGCCACGCATCAAGCGGGTGATCCATCTCTGCATGGCAGGCGGGCCGAGCCACTTAGAGACCCTGGACTGGAAGCCGAAGCTACGTGAGCTCCATGGGCAGCCTTTTCCGTCGTCGTTTACCAATGGGCAGCAGCTAGCCCAGCTCCAGAACGCGGTCTTGAAAGCCTTTGGGCCGCAACATGAGTTCACGAGCTACGGCAAGAGCGGTCTGTATCTGAGCACGGCACTTCCTCGGATTGGGAGCCTCGCCGATGATATCTGCGTCGTGAAGTCCATGGTGACGGAGCAGATCAACCACGACACGGCGCATGCGTTTATGAACTCGGGCTCGATCCTCAAGAGCCGCCCGAGCATGGGCTCTTGGGTGCTCTATGGGCTGGGAGCCTCGACCAAGAACCTGCCAGGCTTTATCGTGCTGACGTCGCAGGGGCGGGGTGGGGCACAGCCCGTCTCCGCGCGCCAGTGGTCGTCGGGGTTTCTGCCCAGCAAGTTCCAGGGCGTCCAGCTCCAGACGCGCGGCGATGCCGTTCACTATGTCGGGAGCCCGGAAGGGGTCTGCCAGAGCACCCAACGCTTAGTCGTCGAGGAGATCGCGCGGCTCAATGGAATGCTCGCCGCCGAGAAGACCGACCCGGAGATCACCACGAGAATTGCCCAGTACGAGCTGGCCTTTAAGATGCAGGCGTCGGTGCCGGAGCTGACGGACATGGCAAAAGAGACCCAGGCGACGCTTGATCTCTACGGTGTCAAGAAGCCGGGCGATGGCACTTTCGCGAGCAACTGCCTGCTGGCTCGCCGATTAGCGGAGCGCGGCGTGCGCTTTATCCAGCTCTACCACCGTGGCTGGGATCACCATGGCGGCGTCAAGAACGGCATCACGCAAGCCGCCGCCGAGTGCGACCGCGCCACTTGGGCGCTGATCACGGACTTAAAGCAGCGCGGGATGCTCGACGACACGCTGGTAATCTGGGGCGGGGAGTTTGGCCGCACTCCAATGGGCCAGGGTGATGGGCGCGACCACCACATCAACGCCTTCTCGATCTTTCTTGCGGGCGGCGGAATCAAAGGCGGAACCACCTACGGCAACACCGACGAGCTGGGCTACAAGTCCGTCGAGAATGTTGTTAGCGTTCATGACCTTCACGCCACCATGCTCCATCTCTTCGGCATAAACCACGAGCGCTTCACGGTCAAGTTCCAGGGCCTAGATGCCAAGCTCAGCGGCGTCGAACCCGCCCGAGTGGTCAAGGAGATTCTCACATAACTGTCAGATGAAAATCGTGCCAAATCTTTCTTCCAGTTGGGAACGAGCTACCAACATTTCTTCTATCGCTGCCTGCTGTCGCTGAGTGCATTCAGCGCAAAATACCAAGCAGGTGTCTGGGGATGCTAGGATTTGTGGCAGTGGTTGCTGCCGAAGATGGATTTCCTCACAGCAACTGGAACAGGTGGAATCAGTGGGATGGCGAAGCGTAGGTATCTGGCTGTTCCCCAATGTTGCCAGGTTTCGGATGCTGGTTTCATACTGGTCGATCCAGAAAAATCGGTCGATATTGCTCGGAAAATGAGTTCGACAAAGGATGCGCAGCTTGTCAAGACAGGTCAAGCACTCCGTCCATAATTCTGCTCGAACGATACTGGACGCAACTGTCATCTTCTGCCCATTTCCCATGATGGCATCTATCAAGCCTGAAGCGCGGAAGATGTGCTCGGTCATGGGGGAGTCGAGTTCAAGCACCGGCGAGTTCCAGTCTTGCTGTATGACAGAGAGTGCTGGTGGTGACGGTGCTCATAAATCCATTCTACCGTGCTGGCAGGGGACTCAGAAACGGAGTTTAACTTAAATTTGGGGAACTGAAGACGTATTTTTTTTGCTATCGTACTCAGTGAAGAAAGAATTCGGTACACTTAAAGCAATGAACCGTAAACTCCAACCGGTCTTGTTTTGTTTGCCACTGGCGGCTCTTGTCGCGATGGGAGCGACCGCACGGCCTCAGCAAAAGAAACCCGCAGCAGCGCCGAAGAAACCAGCGGCAGACAAGCCGAGCACGGGGGGCTTTGAGCGGGATGTCGCGCCTCTGGTGAAGAAGTACTGCGTGAGCTGTCATGCGGCTCCCAAAGGCACCGGTGGGGTGAGCCTGAGCGCGGAGAAAACCTTTCAGGCGGCTCTGAAAAATCGAGCGGTCTGGGAACAAGTCAGCTCGGCGGTACTGGAGAGCCGAATGCCGCCTGCCGGTGTCCCGCAGCCCAGTGCCGCTGAGCGAAAGCGCCTCGGAGAGACACTGGAGAGCCTGTTTTCACAGGTGGACTGCCAGATCAATGACCCTGGTCGGGTGACCATGCGCCGTTTGAATCGCGCGGAGTACAACAACACCGTGAGGGATCTGCTCGGGGTCACGCTCCGCCCCGCCGATGACTTTCCCAACGACGATGTGGGCTACGGCTTCGACAATATCGGGGATGTGCTCTCGATCTCGCCGCTGCTGATGGAGAAGTATCTCAATGCCGCGGAGAAAGTGGCGGCAGAGGCGGTGGTGCTGCCGGGCAATGGCCCCAAGGCACAGCGCGTGACGGCGCGTGCTTTGGCGGGACTGGGAAATGCGGGGGGCGACTCTGGAGAGGGCTACGAGCTAGGGCGTACGGGCGACACGGCCACCGCCAGCTTTGACTTTCCCACCGCCGGAACGTATAAAGTGCGAATCCAGGCCTACGGGCAGCAGGCCGAGCCGCGTCCCGTGAAGATGGGGGTCTCGCTGAGTGGGAAGCAAGTGCAGAGCATAGATGTCCCCGCAACCGCGCAGAATCCCCAGCTCTCCGAGCTCACGGTTACGATTCCTAGGGCAGGGAGCTACAAGATCGGGGCGACGTTTCTCAACAACAACGACCAGGCTCCCGAGGATCTTCCGTTTCGCCGAAAGGGCCAGGACCGGAACCTCTACATCAACTACATCGAGGTGCAGCTTCCTGAGAGTGTGAAGCACGGAATTGCGCTCGTGCTCCCTAAAGACAGCTCGGATGCGGCGTGGGACGATGCCACTTGGACGACTCTGGGAGGGCTTGCAAAGCGTGCCCTGCGGCGGCCCGTAACCCCGCAAGAGAAGACTAAGCTCATCGGGCTGGCGCGGCTGGCGCGGGAGAAAAAAACCACGGCAGAGTTTGCTGAGGGCGTGCAGCTTGCGCTCCGTGCCGTTCTGTCCTCCCCGAGCTTTATCTTCCGCCCCGAGCCCGATGCCAAGCCCAACGACCCTACGGCACGGCGGCTTCTGAATGACTACGAGCTGGCCACCCGCCTCTCGTATTTCTTGTGGTCGTCGCTGCCCGATGATGAGCTTCTGACGCTGGCGGATCAAGGAAAGCTCAAAGACACGACCGTGCTCGTTGCCCAGGCGCGGCGTATGCTCAAGAGCCCCAAGGCGGCGGCGCTGGCGGAGAACTTCGCGGGGCAGTGGCTCCAGCTCCGCAAGCTTGCCGTCGTCCAGCCCGATGACACCACGTTCAAGCCGCCCTTGCGCAAAGCCATGGAGACTGAGGCGCTACGGTTCTTTACCGGCGTGGTGCAGGAAGACCGGAGCGTCCTGGAGTTTCTGGATGCCCGCTACACCTACCTCAACGAGACCCTCGCCGAGCACTACGGGATCTCCGGCGTGACAGGTGAGGCGTTTCAGCGGGTGACGCTCACGGACAACCAGCGCGGGGGGCTTCTTGCGATGGCGGGTGTCTTGACCCTCACCAGCAACCCCAACCGAACGTCGCCGGTGAAGCGTGGTAAGTGGGTCTTGGACAACTTCCTGGGGACACCGCCGCCGCCACCGCCGCCCAATGTGCCGGAGCTAGACAAGCCTGGTGGCCCGATCGTTGCCGAGACACTTCGTAAGCGTCTCGAAATCCACCGCACGAACCCGGCTTGTGCCAACTGTCACTTGCAGATGGATGCGATTGGCCTGGCGCTGGAGAACTACGACCTGATCGGGCGCTGGCGCATGAACGATGGCGGGAAGGCAATTGACACATCGGGTGTGCTCCCGGATGGCAGTAAGTTCAATGGCCCTGGTGAGCTAAAAAAAGTGCTGCTCACAAAGAAAAGTCAGTTCACCCACACGCTCACGGATCGGCTCCTGACCTACGCACTGGGCCGTGGGATCGAGCGCACGGATCGCTGCAACCTTGACAGCATGACAAAATCGGTAGAAAATAAAGGCTATAAGTTCTCGGCGATTGTCGAGGCCGTGGTCACGAGCCCGCCGTTTCGAGAGCGGCGCGGTGACGAATCGGGAAAGAAAGTGGCAAAGCAATGAGGCATCTATTGCCTCTCGCCTAGCTGACGGCGTAGCAGGGTGATCTCGGCTTCCATTGCCGCAAAACGCCGGTCAATGAGAACATCTCTGGCTTGGCGTATAGCTTCCTCATACTGGCGGGTTCGGTGGGCGATAAGTTGGGAGCGATTGAGGCGTAATACCTCGATATGGACTCTCCCACGCTCCGTGAGACCGATCAGGCGATGATCCAGGGCTTCGATAAGATGCAGGGTGAGATCATCCTGTTTGGGGTGAAGAAGTTGCTGATTGGGGGCGATGCTCCACCAGTCGCCTTTGAAGGAGTTACAGGCAGGGCAACAGTACACCAGATTCTCTGTGCCATGTGCTCCACCGTGGATGCGGGGCTGGAAGTGGTCGCGGGTGAGCCGCGCTCCCACATCGTCTTCGTGGACACCACAGTAACCACAACGAAATTGATAGCGCTGGCGGAGTGAGAGGCGCGGCATTGCAGGGTTTCAGGCGGCTTGTTGCCACTCACGGCGAATGGCATTGGCCTCGTCTAAGAGCTGGCGTAAGTGCTGGAGGAGGGCTTCTTCACGGGCCAGTAGCGCTTCACGCTGCTGTATTCGCTGTGCATGTCTCCAAGCTTGCTGCTCCGAATGGGCCACGGCGGGAGCGAGTTGCCGTGCTTCATTGGCATCACATTCCGCAAGGTAGCGCTCTAGTGCTTGCAACTCCACTTCGGTAAGCGTCTCGCCGCGGACGCTGCGGTGGTGAAGTTCGGTCATGTTCATGTTTTTGATTATATCGCGGTATAATTTTCTCATGAACACAGAAGCTTTAATCTCGCGACGGACGATCTTGCGGGGGCTGGGAACCGCGATGGCGCTTCCTTGGCTGGAAGTGGCGCAGGCCCAGACGACTAAAGGGGGCCAAAAAAGATCCGAAGCCCCTGTGCGTATGGCGTTTTTGTTCGTGCCTAATGGCATCAACATGAAGCACTGGGTTCCCAGCACGGACGGTGCACTGGGGACACTACCCTCGACACTGGCACCTCTCGATGGGCTCAAGAGCCACTTCAATGTCTTAACGGGCCTGAGCCAGTACGGCGCGGAAGCTCAGAAAGATGGTGCTGGGGATCATGCGCGCTCGGCGGCGGCATGGCTGACGGGCTGCCATCCGAAGAAGACCAATGGCGCAGATATTAAGGCGGGGCCCTCAGCGGATCAGATCGCGGCCCTGAAGCGTGGTCACCAGACTCTCTTTCCGAGCCTAGAGCTTGGCTGTGAGCGCGGCTCGATGGCAGGCAACTGCGACTCTGGCTACTCGTGCGCCTACTCGCACACGATCTCTTGGCGCTCCGAAACATCGCCCGTCGCCAAAGAGACCGACCCGCGCCTGGTATTTGAGCGCCTGTTCCGTGTGGACGATCTCCGGGAGTCTGCTGAGGCGCGGGCAAAGCGCAAGCGCTACAACCAGAGTATCTTGGACTTCGTGCAAGACGATGCACTGACTCTTCAGAAAAAGCTCGGGGCACATGATCGGCAGAAGCTCGACGAGTACTTTACTGGGATTCGGGAGATCGAGCGCCGGATTGCGTTTTTGGAGGACGCCCGCAAAGCCACGGGAGTCAACCCCGAGAAGTTCAATGCGCAGCTTCCCAACGGGGGGCGGCGTGGCAACCCCGACTATCCGGAGCAGATCAAGCTTCTTGGGGACATGATGGTGCTGGCGTTTCAGGCGGATATCACGCGGATCTCGACCTTCATGTTCGCCGACGAGGGCTCGGGGCATGCGTACCAGAACCTTGGGATCAAAGATGGTCACCACGATCTATCTCACCACGGCCGGGTTGAGGAAAAGCTGGAGAAGCTGCGCCAGATCAACCAGTACCATGTTGAGCAGCTTGCCTATATTCTGAATAAGATGCAGGGCATCAAAGAAGGCAGCCGCACGCTCCTGGATAACACGATGCTGGTCTACGGCGGCGGAATCAGCGATGGTGACCGACACAACCACAATGACCTGCCAATCTTGCTCTGCGGCGGTGGTGGCGGCATGATCAAGACCGGTCGTCATGTCCGCTACCCCGACAAGACTCCGATGGGCAACCTGCTAATCACCATGCTGGATCGCTTTGGGGTTCCTGGTGAAACCCTGGGGGACTCCACCGGAAAACTCTCCCAGTTGTTTTAGTTCCCCGAGACGCTATCGAGCCCCTGAAAAACCCGCATTAGTGTCTCGCGCTGATGCGGGGGCATCGGTGGGCCCATTAGCGCCTGAGCATTGGCTTCCAGGTGCGCCGGGTTTCCCGTCCCCGAGAGCACGATGTCAATGCCCGGCTCGTCGCGGCAGAACTGGTAGGCTCGCTGGGTAGTATCGCCTTCTGGGAAGACCGTGAGTGCCTCGTCGGGAAGCTGGCCGCTGGCGACAAGCTCTGCGAGAAGCGTTTTGAGGGCATCCGGGTTGCTCAAGACGCGGCGCACGGCGAACATGCAGAGCGTCCCGATGTTCTTTGCTTGCGTGTGGGCAAGAACCCGCTCCCGCGCCGACTGATTGAGGATATTAAAGCCCACCATCACGACGTCCCAGCAGCTGTCGTTTGCTACCGCCGGGCCAAGCATGGCGTGCTGTGGATCGGGGCCAAACGCCTCCGTGATTCCCAGAAAGCGAACCTTGCCTTCGTCGCGCAGCTCCAAAAGTGCGGGAACCAGCTCGCTCTGGCAGTAGGCGTACTCGTCAGTGGTGACGCCATGGAGGTTCAAAAGATCGACGTAGTCGGTCTGAAGGCGTGTAAGATTTCCCTCGAAGCGTGTCTTGAACGCCGATTTCGTGGAGAAGCTCTCGCCACTCTTCGGCCCCAGCTTCGTTGAGATCACCACGCTCTCACGTGGTGTCTTCGCCAGCACCAGCGCCTTGCCGACTGCTATCTCGGTCTTGTAGCTCTCGGCGGTGTCGATAAAATTAATGCCCCGCTCCAGCGCCTTGTGTACCACCGAGATTGCATTGGCTTCGTCTTTTCCCGTCGCCAGGCCCAATCGGCTGTGTCCACCGCAGCCCAGGCCCATCTTGCTAACCAAAAGGCCCGTTCGGCCCAGCGTGGTGAAGTTCATGGCTAGAGTGTACCCGCCCACGAATTAGCCTCTGCGAAAAGGACTGTAAGCAGGTTGGATACCAAGGATGGGTAGAAGAGCAATATGCCAATCTTCCCATAGGAACGTGAGATGCCTGAGACTATGCTATTTTCGTACGAAGGTATCTGCCGCGCTTTTGTGGAACAGGTGCTCGAAACTCGAAAGAGAAATTTTAATGAACTCACAGCGTTTTTCGGTTGCGACACCACAGCCGCGCACCGACGAAAACTCTAAAATAGCGCACCAGCAGCTCGTTGCCAAGGCCAAGACCGGCGGGATTGATCTCTATTTCCTAGGCGACTCCATCACCCGGCGCTGGGGCTGCACCGACCCCGTTTGGTCGGCGATGCTCACTAACTGGAAGCAGAACTTCTTTGGCTGGAACGCGGGTAACTTCGGGTGGGGCGCGGATGGGATTCAGAACATCCTCTGGCGCATCCAGAACGGCGAGCTTGAGGGCGTCCATCCCAAAGTGATCGTGATTCTGGCGGGAACCAACAATATCGGCTCCCATCCCGCCCCCAGTCCGCAAGCGGCGTTGGAAAAAGTGACGGGGATCGTGGAGGGGATTCAGGCGCTCATCAAGACCTGCCGAGAGAAAGCCCCCAAAGCAAAGATCATTGTCACAGGCATTTTCCCACGCAACGATAATAAAGCCGTCTTGCCTGAGATCGCGCTTGTGAACCAGGCAGTCGCCAAGCTCGCCGATGGAGAGAGTGTCTTCTATCTCAACGTCAACGACAAGCTCGCCGATGCCCAAGGAAATCTGTTCGAGGGCATGACGGGGGATCGGCTCCATCTGTCGGTAAAAGGCTATCAGGTCTGGGCTGAGGGGCTGAGCCCACTCTTAACAAAGTTCCTCGGAAAACCCGCCAGCACCGACCATGCCCCACCTCCCACCGGCGATCCTTCCCTCACGCGGCCCAAGTAGGCGATGGCGAACTATCCCATTCCCGAGCGCTTGAGCGCAACGTGCCCGCATAAACCCGAGTGGCGCGAGTGGCTCGGAAACCTGCCGTCGGTTTTATCGGAGCTAGAGCAGCGCTGGGAGCTCGTGCTGGGCGTGCCGTTTGAGGGCCCGAATGTCTCCTGCTCTTGGGTGGCTCCCGCGCGGCGCAAAGACAGCACGTCGGTGATCTTCAAGATGGGCCTCCCGGCGATGGAGAGCCGGGATGAGCTTGCGGGACTGCGCTTCTGGGACGGCGATCCGACGGTATTTCTCTACGAATCTGATGAGGCGCACAACGCTTTTCTGCTAGAGCACTGCGAGCCCGGGACACTGCTCAAAATGCTCCCGGAACCCAAGCAAGATGACGTGCTCGCCGCGCTGCTCAAGCGCCTCTGGCGCAAGCCCTCCGAGCCGCATGTCTTTCGTCACCTCTCGGAAATGCTGGTGTTTTGGGGGAGAGAGACGCGCATGGACGAAGCTCGCTGGCCCGATCCCGGGTTGGTACGGGAAGGTTTAAGGCTCTTTGAGGAGCTTTCACGGCCCGATGACAAAAGTGACGTGCTCCTAGCCACCGATCTTCATGCCAGCAATATTCTCGCCGCACAGCGCGAGTCGTGGCTCGTGATAGATCCCAAGCCCTTTGTCGGGGATGCGGCCTACGATGCCACGCAGCATCTCCTGCACAACTGCACCGAGCGCCTGCGCACCGACCCGTTCGCCACAATGCGGCACTTCGCCGATTTGCTCGGGGTGGACGACGCCCGTGTGCGGCTCTGGATGTTTGCCCGTGCCGCCGCCGACCCGCGCGATAACTGGGACGATCTTTCTCTCGCTCGCCTGCTCGCTCCGTGACGCGCTATAATACGAGTCATGGAAAACAGAGAACTGACACGGCGGTCGTTTTTGGGAGTATCGGCAGCGGCGACACTGGGGCTGGCCATGCCTGCGGCGGCAAAAAAGCGCGTGCCTATCGGGCTGGAGCTCTACTCGGTGCGGGATATGCTGGCCAAAGACCTGATGGGCACGGTGCGCGAGGTGGCCAAGCAAGGCTATGAGGTGGTGGAGTTCTACTCGCCCTACCAGAGCTGGACGGTGGAGTACGCCAAAGACGTCCGCAAGCTCCTCGATGAGCTGAAGATCAAGTGCCTCTCGACGCACAATGGCCGCAATGCACTCACGGGGGATGGGCTAAAAAAGGCGATTGAGCTCAATCAGATTCTTGGCTCTAAGACCATTGTCACGGCAAGCCCGGGCCGTGTTCAGACCCAAGACGACTGGAAAAAGCTCGCCGATGAGCTTACGGCGGCATCGCAAGCCCTTAAGCCACTGAAGATGCGTGTCGGCTACCACAACCACCAGACAGAGTTTCGCGAGCTTGAAGGCGGCTTCCGTCCGATCCAGCTTCTGGCAAAAAACACCCCCAAAGATGTCACGCTCCAGTTCGACGTGGGCACTTGTATGGAGGTTGGCTACGATCCCATTGCCTGGGTCAAGGAAAACCCCGGACGTATCCGCTCACTGCACCTGAAAGACTGGGGCAAGGCTGAGGGCTACAAAGTCCTCTTTGGCGAGGGCGAGACCCCCTGGGCGAAGCTGCTCGACCTCGCCGCGAGCAAAGGCGGCGCAGAGTGCTTCCTGATTGAGCAAGAAGGCAGCCGGTTTCCCTCACTGGAGACCAGCCAGAAGTGCCTGGAGAACTACCGAAAGCTCCGTGGTAAGTCGTGAGTGTTTCCATCACCGTGGATGCTGCAAAGAAGCTCGGGCCGCTGAAGCCGATCTGGCGCTTCTTTGGGGCCGATGAGCCCAACTACGCCTACATGAAAGACGGCAAGAAGCTGCTCAAAGACCTAGGCAAGCTCGGCAAGCCACAGGTATTTTTCCGGGCGCACAGCCTGCTCTGCACCGGCGATGGGACGCCCGCGCTGAAGTGGGGGAGCACCAATGCCTACACCGAAGATGCGCAGGGCAACCCCATCTACGACTGGACAATCGTGGATCGTATCTTCGATGCCTATCTCAAGAACAACGTCAAGCCCTATGTCCAGATCGGGTTCATGCCCAAGGCACTCTCAACAAAGCCCGAGCCCTACCAGCACTCCTGGACGCCGAAAGCCAAGTACGAAGAGATCTACACCGGCTGGGCGTACCCGCCCAAAGACTGGGACAAGTGGGGCGAGCTGGTCTACCAGTGGACCGCGCACTGCGTCAAGAAGTGGGGCAAGTCCGAAGTCGAGAGCTGGTGGTGGGAGGTCTGGAACGAGGCCAATATCGGCTACTGGCGCGGCACGCCCGAGGAGTTTCGCAAGCTACACACAGTTGCCATTGCCGCGGTGCGGCGTGCGCTTCCCACAGCACGCGTCGGCGGCTCGGATGTGGCGGGGGATGGGGGGCAGTTCCAGCGGGACTTCTTCACGCACTGCCTCAAGAACAACTCCCCGCTGGACTTTGTGAGCTTCCACGCCAAAGGCGCACCGACCTTTGTCGATGGCCATGTGCGTATGGGAATCGCCGCCCAGCTCCGCACCATTGACGCGGGCTTCAAGATAATCGCCTCGTATCCAGAGCTGAAAAACAAGCCTATTGTCATTGGCGAGTCCGACCCAGATGGCTGCGCGGCGTGCCAGGGACCACAGCTTGGGTACCGCAATAGCACCATGTTCTCCAGCTACACGGCGGCGGTCTTCGCCCGCAAGCATGAGCTCGCCGACCGGCATGGGGTCAATTTAGAGGGCGCACTGACCTGGGCCTTCACCTTTGAAGACCAGCCGCTCTTTGCCGGTTTCCGCCAGCTCGCCACCGGCGGCCTGCCACTGCCCGTGCTCAATGTCTTTCGGATGTACGGCAAGATGGACGGTGAGCGCCTCGCCACGCAGAGCAGTGCGGGGCTTTCCCTGGATGCCATAATGCGTGACGGCGTGCGAAGCACTGCCCCGGATATCTCGGCTCAGGCGGCGATCTTGGGGAAGAAAGCCTGGGTACTAGTCTGGCACTACCACGACGATGAGCTTGCCGGGCCGGATGCGGAGATTGCGCTGACTCTCGAAAACCTGCCCAAGACCCGAGGAGCAGCAAAACTGGTGCACTGGCGCATTGATGAGAACCACAGTAATGTCTTTACGGCATGGAAATCTATGGGATCGCCACCAAAGCCAACCACAGCCCAATATTCCCGGCTCGAAGCCGCCAGCAAGCTGGAGCCGCTCGCGCCTCCCGTAAGCGTGATCATAGAAGCGAGCCGCGTGATGCTCCCCTTCACCCTCCCTCGGAGCGGTGTCTCACTGTTGCAGCTGGAGTGGCGTTAGAAACGTTATTGTTGATCCCAAGGCGCTCCGCCATCTGGCTGCCGTAGTGGGGATCGGCTTTGTGGAAGTGGCGAAGCTGGCGCACCTGGATGTCGCGCGGCACCGATTTGAGCGCCGCCACTAAGTTGCCAATCAGCTGCGCCTTTTGGTCGCTCGTCATCAGGCGATAGAGAGCGCCTGCCTGCTGGAAATCCTCGTTGCCCTCGTGGTGATCGAAGCGATCGGCATCGCCACTAAGTTGCAAGGGCGGCTCTTTGACGGTCGGGTTTTCTACCGGGCCATTGAAGCTATTGGGCTCGTAGTTGACGAATCCGATACCGTTGCTATCAAAGCGCATCTCGCCGTCACGGTGGTAGGTATTTACGGGGCTGTGTGGCTCATTGATGGGAAGTGCTGCGTAGTTGATTCCGAGGCGGTAGCGATGGGCATCCGGGTAGGAAAGCAGCCGCGCTTGCAGCATCTTGTCCGGCGATGCGCCCATTCCCGGTGGCATGTTCCCCGGCTCAAAGGCCGCTTGCTCCACCTCTGCGAAGTAGTTCTCCGGGTTGCGGTTCAGCTCCAGCATCCCCACATCAATGAGCGGGTAGTCACGGTGTGGCCAGACTTTTGTCAGGTCAAAGGGGTGGATGGGGTAGCTCCCTGCCTCTATTTCAGGCATGATTTGGATCTGCACCCGCCAGCGTGGATAGTCATCACTAAGTATCGCATCATGCAGGTCGCGGCGGTGGTAGTCCAGATCTGTGCCCGCGATCGCCGCGGCTTCGTCGTTGGTGAGGGTCTTGATGCCCTGGACGGTCTTGAAGTGCCACTTCACCCAGAAGCGCTCGCTTGCGTCGTTCCACAGGCTGTAGGTATGGCTGGAGTAGCCATTCATGTTGCGAAGCGTCGCAGGAATTCCCCGGTCTGAGAAGAGAATGGTCACCTGGTGCAGCGACTCGGGCGAGAGGCTCCAGAAGTCCCACTGCATCACATTGTCGCGCAGGCCCGTGGCGGGATCGCGTTTTTGTGAGTGGATAAAGTCGGAGAACTTGAGGGGATCGCGGACAAAGAAGACCGGTGTGTTGTTGCCCACCATGTCCCAGTTGCCTTCCTCAGTATAGAACTTCAGAGAGAAGCCGCGGGGATCACGCGCCGTGTCTGCAGAGCCGGACTCTCCCGCGACCGTGGAGAAGCGTGCGAAGATCGGGCAGGAACTACCCACTTTAGCAAAGAGCTTGGCACGGGTGTAGCGCGAGATATCGCCCGTCACCACGAAGCTGCCGTGTGCGCCTGCGCCTTTGGCATGCACCGCACGCTCAGGAATGCGCTCCCGGTTGAAGTGCGCCAGCTTCTCCATGAGCTGGTAGTCCTGCATTAGCAGTGGGCCGCGTGGCCCGGCGCTCTGTGAGTTCTGGTTGTCTGCTACGGGCGTACCTGCCGCCGTGGTTAGCTGAGGTCTCTTATCCATTGTGTTCACCTTCTCTCTTCTTTCCCTTACGCTGCCGCATCGATTGCTTCGACCTTCACCCGAAAGAAGAGCGCGACCGGTTTCCTTAGTGGCCTGATGAACCGTACTTACCTCAGGTTCCCTCTATACTTTTAGCATTTTCTGGAGACCCTCCCAAGACGCGTATTTTTACTGCACGGCGGCGAATTATTGCTAAAGAGGCTACAATAACCGTCGTGAAATTTGAGGAGTTCTTGGTAGATTCAATCGAGGGGACTAACGCGGCGGCACGCTGGCTGGCAGAGCGCCTCAAGCCCGGTGATCTCGTGGGGCTGTCCGGGGACTTGGGGGCGGGAAAGACGACCTTTACGCGTGCACTCGTGGCCGCTTTGGGCTCAAGCGCTTCTGTGTCATCTCCAACGTTTACCCTGATGCACGACTACGAGGGAGTTATCCATATGGATGCCTACCGGCTCGGCAGCGGCGCGGAGTGGGAGGCAGCGGGCCTTGCGGAGTACCTCGATGGGCGCAGCATCATTCTGATCGAGTGGCCTGAGTGCATCGCAGATGCCTTGCCAGAGCACCACTGGCGCGTCACACTGATCGAGACCGGGCCAGAGTCACGAGCCATTAGAATATCTCCCCCCTTCATGGGGGGCGGGGGGCTTTCATGAAGATACTGGCGTTGGATACATCCGGGGACATCTGCTCTGTGGCGGTGGCCGATGGCGCGGAGCTGCTCTCGGAGTTTAGCTTTGCCCACCACCGTCGGCTGACCGAGCGCTTGCCAGGTATCGTAGACTTTGTCTTAAGCGAGGCGGGTCTCACGCTAGAGGAGCTAGATGCGATCGGGGTGGGATTGGGACCGGGGAGCTTTACGGGCGTGAGGGTCGGGGTGACCATGGCCAAGACGTGGGCAGAGGTCTTAGGAAAGCGCCTGATTGGGATTAGCAGCCTGGATGCAATGGCGCGCTCGGTCTCCGGTTCGGGCGCGGCGGTTGTGGTCGTGGTGCCCTCGCGCAAAGATGAGGTGATCGCGGCGTTCTACAAACCAGATCGTCCCAACCCGGTCGTCGAGCCAAAGGTCATGCCCACAAGCGATGTGCTGGCACAGGCGGTTGAGGCGCTCGGGGAGACGAAGCTCTTGGTGCTGGGGGAGTGTGCCCACTGGATTCCGCCCTCGCCCTTGGCCGCTATCCGCGCCGCCTCCCCCCGTGCCTTTCAGATCGCAAGACTGGGGCAGGCCCGCCTCCGTGTCCACGGCCCCGACGACCCCGCGACCCTTGCCCCGTCTTATGTCGCGCCTCCACCCATTCGTACTCCACAGGCAGCAACCCCATGACCTTTCGCGACCTGCCGTCGGTGGAGAGACTGAGCGCGGAGCTGGCTGAGCTGAATCATGAGCTGGCAGTGCTGGTGGCACGGCAGGCGATTGATGAGGCGCGTGAGAAGCTCAGAACCCACCCTGGCCCTCCCTCGACGAAGGGGGGGGATCTGGCGACGCGTGCGCGGGCACTTGCCGCCGCGCTGGGGCGCAACCAGCTACGGCGGGCGATCAATGCGACGGGCGTTTTGCTCCACACGAATCTCGGGCGCGCGACACTGGCTCCGAGCGCCGTGGCTGCGGTGGAAGCCGTTGCGGGTGGCCATGCGACTCTTGAGGTGGATGAAGAGACAGGGGGGCGGGGGAGTCGGCAGACGGTGATCGCGCAGCTTTTTCGTGAGCTGACTGGGGCTGAAGACGCAATCGTGGTCAATAACAATGCAGCGGCCACGGTGCTGGCGCTGGCCGCACTCGCAAACGGCAAAGACGTCGTTCTCTCGCGGGGGGAGCTGGTGGAGATCGGGGGACACTTTCGCCTGCCCGAGGTGATCGTGCAGTCCGGTGCACGGCTTGTGGAAGTGGGCACAACCAACCGCACCCGAATCGCGGACTATGAGAAAGCGCTTACGGAGAATACCGGAATGCTCCTGCGCTGCCACCCGAGCAACTTTCGAGTCGTGGGCTTCACAGAAGCCGCAACTCTGGAAGAATTGGTTGCACTGAGCAAACGAAGCGTGATTCCGTTTGGCGATGACATTGGCTCAGGTGCCCTCGTAGACTTTACGCCGTTCGGCCTCACCGACGAGCCACAGGTGCAAAAGAGCGTGTCGGCGGGCGCGGATTTGGTGTGGTTCTCGGGCGATAAGCTGCTCGGAGGGCCACAAGCCGGGATTCTAGTGGGGCGTAAAGACCTCATCGCGATCTGTAAGTCCCATCCCCTGATGCGTGCCCTGCGCCCCGACAAGCTGACGCTCGCCGCACTGGAAGCGACCCTACGACTCTATAAAACAGGCCGAGCCTGGGACGAAATCCCGATCCTACGTCGCATCAAGAGAGAGAGTGGGCAGATTGATCGCCGCTGTCGCCTTGTCGCAGGAAAGCTACGCAAGCTCGGCTACGAGGCCACGGTCGAAGCCACTTTTGCGCAAGTGGGCGGTGGCTCGCTCCCCGGTAGAATGCTCCCGTCACACGCCGTCGCAGTCCGTGCCGAGAACTTGCCCGCCCTCGCCCGAGCACTGCGTCACGCGCAAACCCCCGTCTATGGCCGCATCGAACGCGACAGGCTCTTGCTAGATCTCCGTGCCGTAGACAAAGACGAAGAAGCCGCACTCGTCTCCGCCTTCGCCCCTCTTCCAGCGACGAAGGAGCGATCTAGGGAAGAGGGGGTGGCCGAAGCATGAGGCCGGGGGAGATGGCAGTCACCTTCCTCGGAACAGGAACATCCACGGGCGTCCCATTACTTGCCTGCGACTGTGCGGTCTGCCTCTCGACCGACCCTCGCGACAAGCGCACGCGGCCCGCGCTCACGGTGCAGGGGCCGGAGGGGACAATTCTAGTAGACGCGGGCCCGGATTTTCGTACCCAGTGCCTCGCGCAGAAAGTCCGGCGCGTGGATGCCTGCATCTTGACGCACACCCACGCCGATCATCTCTTTGGCCTCGACGATCTGCGGCAGTTCAACTTCCAGTACAACATTCGAATCCCGGTCTACGGCACGGCAGAGACCCTGGAGCGCGTGCAGAGTGTCTACGACTACTGCTTCAAAACGACCCAAGAAGGGGGAGGGAAGCCGCAGCTGGACTTGGTGGAGCTGATCCCATTTCAGCCCTTGATGCTTTGCGGCATCGAGGTGCTCCCACTCTGGCACTGGCACGGGGAGGTAAGAGTCACCAGTCTTCTCTTCAACAAGACCTTTGCCTATGTCACCGATGTCTCAGAGATTCCCGAGGAAACAAGGCCGTCTCTGCAAAATCTCGACACGCTTGTGCTCGGAACGGTGCGCTACGAGCCACACCCGACCCATTTTCACCTAGAGCAAGCAATCGAGGAAGCCAAAGCACTCGGGGCACGGCAGACCTACTTCACCCATCTCTCGCACTACTTCAGCCACAAAGATGTGTCTGAGGAGCTACCCAAAAGCATCGCACTGGCCTACGACGGGCTACGATTGGCGTTTTAACGCAAGAGGCTCTCTGTAATATGCAAAGGAAATTTTGCGATTCAGGTACAATGCCTCCCATGAAACGCCTCTCTCTTGCACTCGCCGCGACTGTGCTGGCCTCGGCGAGCTTTGCTCAAACTTCCGTCTCTTTTCCGCGCTACCCTGGACTCTCCCCCGATGGGAAGACCCTTGTCTTTTCCTATCAAGGCGATCTATGGGTCAGCCCCACCGAGGGGGGAGCACCGGCGCGACGCTTGACATCACATCCCGCCTACGATGGACGTGCGCAGTTCTCGCCCGATGGCAAAGAGATAGGCTTCCAGTCTCTGCGCTATGGCCGCAACGAGGCGTTTGTGATGCCCGCAAACGGTGGCCCCGCGCGACGGCTGACGAACTATGGCGGGGGCAACGGTTTTCAGGGCTGGGCCGCAGGCGGCAAGAAGGTGCTGATTAGCTCCGTGCGTGAGCTGACCCGGCGGGGGCAGACCCTCTACACGGTCAATAACTCCGACAAGCCCGGTCGGCCTATCCCGGTGCTCGGGCTCAACAATCTTATTGGAGGACAGCTCTCCCCCGACGGTACCAAGCTGGTGTTCTCGCGTGGTGCAACCGACTGGCCACGCATCGGCTACCGGGGCAGTGCCAACGCCGATATCTGGGTCTACGATCTCAGCACCAAAGAGTTCAAGCAGCTCACCGATTTTGATGGTCAGGACATGTGGCCGCTCTGGATGCCCGATAGCAAGAACGTCGTTTTTGTCTCGGAGCGTGATGGTGCCTACAACCTCTATAAAATCAGCGCCTCGGGCGGGAAGGCCACACAGCTCACGAAGTATGTCGGGGAGGGGGTTCGCTTTCCCACGGTTTCTGCTGATGGCTCCCGTGCTGCCTTCGAGGTAGGGGATCGAATCGAGACGGTAGCCCTAACTGGAGCGGCAAGTGCGCCTAAGATGGTAGCTTTGGCAGTGGCGGCTGATGACAAGAGTAACCCGGTCGAGAACCTGACACTCAGTAGTGGCGCGTCTGAAGTGGTTCCCAGCGGCGATGGTGAGCAAGTGGGTTTTGTGGTGCGGGGGGATGTCTTTGCAGCTCCAGCCACGGGCGGAAAGGCAGTACGCCTCACCGATGGGCCGCAGCGCGAGGGCGATCTTGCCTGGTCACCCGATGGCAAGACCCTGATCTATGTCAAAGACGGTGACTTCTACGCCCTCACTAGCACCGACACCGACGAGCCCAAGCTCAGCAAGTCGCTCAAGCGCAGCAGCACGCGGCTCACCAGCACCGCCTCCCCTGAGAGCAGCCCGCACTTCTCGCCCGATGGTAAGAAGCTGGCCTATGTCCGTGGCAAGGGCGAGCTGGTGGTCTCGGATGCCGACGGTAAAAACGACAAGGTGGTGATCAAAGTCCTGAACCTGCAAGAGCTAAACTGGTCGCCCGATGGTAAGTGGCTGACCTACTCTGCGGAGGACGAAGAGTTCAACAGCGAGATCTTTGTGCTCTCTCTTGAGCCAGGTAGCAAGCCGATCAATGTCAGCCGCCACCCGCGCAACGACTACGCACCGTCTTTCTCGCCCGATGGCGGCAAGCTGATCTGGATGAGCGAGCGCTCCGAGCGCCAGTTCGATATCTTCTGGGTCTACCTCAAGAAAGATGATGACGAGCGCACAACCGAGGGCTGGCAGCGCCTTAAGGAGAAGAAGAAGCCCGCAGGCCCACCTACGGCACCACCAACAGCCCCAACATTGGCTCCCCCGAACTCGGGGGCGGGGGGGGGAGCTGCGGTGGCAGTGGATGCGGAAGGGATTCATGAGCGGACGCGCCGCCTGACTGCCTCACCGGGCAATGAGACGGGGCCCGTGGTGACGGCGAGCCCGGATGGCTCGACTCTTGTGGCGTTCTCCGCTGGGCCGGAGATTCAGCTTGCGGTGATCGCCGATGGTGCACCCTCGCAGCCGCCGCGCCGCATGGCGGCGGGAGGGGGAGGGCTCACCTGGGCCAAGGGAACTCTGTTCTATCTTGCTCAAGGCGGCACGATTGCTGCCGCCTCGCCCGCCGCCCCCGAGGCACGCCCCGTGGCGTTCCGGGCAAAGCTAACCGCAGATAAACGCGAGCTACAGAAAGCCGTCTTTGAAGAGGCGTGGGAGGTCATGAACCAGGTCTTCTACGATCCGAAGTTCCATGGTGCCGACTGGCCTGCTCTGCGCGAGAAGTACCGCCCGATGGCCGCCGCCGCCTCCGACCCGATGGACTTCTACGACGTGATCCGCTTGCTCATGGGGCACCTGAACTCGTCGCATATTGGCATTACGCCTGGCATTATCTCGGATGGGGGAGCCACCCCAATTCCCACGGGCCTGCTCGGAACGATCTGGGACGAGAGCTACAGTGGCCCTGGCCTCAAAGTGGCGCGGGTTCTGAAAAGTAGCCCCGCCGACCGTGCGGAGTCCAAGCTGCTTCCCGGTGAAGTTATTCTGGCGATTGGGGGAACCACCCTCACCGCAGACACTAACCCCGATGAGCTACTCGCCGACACGGTGGGGGAGAAGCTCCCGCTGACCGTTAAAGGCACCGATGGTAAAGAGCGCGAGGTCTTGATCGTCCCAGCTGCCACCACTGCCGTGGGGAGCCTGCTCTACGACGACTGGACGTCCTCGCGCCAGGAGCTCACCCACAAGCTCAGCGGCGGCAAGCTGGCGTATCTGCACATTCAGGGCATGGACAAGCTCAGCCAAGACAAGTTCGAGGCAGGGCTCTATGCCGAAGCCTATGGCCGCGATGCGCTGCTCATTGATGTCCGTGACAATGGAGGCGGCTCGACGGCGGACTACCTGCTGACAATGCTCTCGCAGCCACGCCATGCCTATACCATCGCCCGTGACGGTGCCCCGGGCTACCCAACGGATCGCCTCCCGTACTACCCCTGGCGCAAACCGGCGGGCCTGCTGATCAACGAGAACAGCTACTCCAACGCGGAGATCTTTGCCCACGCCTTCAAGCAGCTCGACCGTGGCCCGATCTTTGGCATTCCGACCTTTGGCGCGGTCGTCTCCACCGGAGCCGCCTCGCTGCTAGATGGCTCGCAGATTCGCACACCAGGCCGTGGCTGGTACCGCGTGAGTGATGGCGTGAACGAGGAGCACACGGGTGCCGAGCCAGATACCAGAGTCGAGATCAGCCCCACCGATGAGCTCGCAGGCCGCGATCCGCAGCTAGAAGCTGCGGTAAAAGCCCTGATGAGCAAGGCAAAACCCGTCAAGCTCCCTGAGGCCAAGCCCGGTCGTCTTAGCACGAGCACGAAGAAGTAGCCTACGGCTGTAAAGCCCGTGCCGGGCTAATTTAGCCCGGCACGGAATCTGTTGGAGTGGGCCTATAAGCCGGGTTCTGTGTTTGTGTGGTCATCTATCTGCGACGCACGTTACCGTGCGCCTCTTGCGGTCTACCGGAAGGCTCCGCGAGCCGCCTCAACACCTTCCTTTGACCTTGCTTCGAGTGGGGTTTGCCGGGCCGGTACGTCACCGCACCGCCGGTGCGCTCTTACCGCACCATTTCACCCTTACCACCCTCCTCCCTGGCCCTCCTCCCAATTCTGGGAGGAAGGGGAAGGGGGTGGCGGTATCTTTCTGTTGCACTTTCCGTCGGGTCACCCCGCCAGGCCGTTAACCTGCACCCTGCCCTGCGAAGCCCGGACTTTCCTCAGGCAGCTTACGCCCCCTGCGACCACCCGTCCCACTCCAGCGGCTATTCTATCAGGCTCACGCGCTCACCCGCCCGAAGAACCCGATAGGGCTGGCCAATTCGCTCACAAGTCGAGACAAAAAGCTCGGGCGGCTCGGTGTTAAACGTGAACAGCTCATAGTGGCCGGGAATCGCAAGCTTAGCCCCGCTGGCTTTCGCCAGAGTTGCTGCCTCGTCGCCCCAAAGATTGCCTGAAACGCGTCGCTCAGGGAGGCGGCCATTGATGGGAAGCAGCGCGAGGGTGGGGGAGTAGAGCGCAAGTAGAGCTTCCATGCCCTCATAAGGAATCGTATCGCCGCTGTGATAGAGCGTCCACGGCCCCAGTTCAATGATAAAGCCCGCGTAGCAGGGGAGGAGCTCCTCATGGGCGGCGGGAACAGCGGTGACGAGTACGCCGGGGAGTCTGACGGTCTTGCCGATCTCCACTTCCGTCAAGCGTAGATCATCTGTTTGCCAGCCCAAGCGCTCTGAGGCAAACGTCAAGTTTGCCTCAGGGAGAACGAGCACAGCGTCGGGGTTTGTGGCGAAAATCGGAAGGAGTGTCTCGGCGTCTAAGTGATCCGTATGGTTGTGACTGCTGGTAATAACGGTGATTTGCGTCAGAAGCTCTGGGGCGATCACACGCTCCGTCATGCGGGTATGAGGCTTGTCTGTCGCGGCGTATTTTTTCGTCAGCGAGTCCGAGAGATACGGGTCGAGCAGGATTCGAGTCTGGCCATAGATCACCAAGTAGCCGCTCTGGCCCAGCCACCAGAGATGGAGGGCATCGGGCTGGCTGGTGCACGCGGCGTCGACATCGGCGAGGAAGGCATCGTCTTTGAGGAAAGGAACTATCACGCTTCCCATTGTACACTGTGCCTATGAATCCCCTGCTTGTCCTTTCGGGTGTTTGCCTGATTTTATTGTTCGTGATCGCCGTCTTAGCCAAACGCGTCCGAGCGCTTTCCGAACAGCTCTCCGATGCCGATTTCCAGCAGCGCTCGCTCTCCACAACCTACGGGAAGATCTCCGAGCAGTGGTTTCCGCTGATGGAGCAGTACCCCTACGACCCACAAGGCTTTCGGTTTCTGGGCTCGCCTATAGACGGCGTGCAGTTCGAGGAGGATCGGATCATCTTTGTGGAGTTCAAGGCCAACCGCAGCCAGCTTGCCAAGAACCAGCGTCGCTTCCGCGATCTCGTCGAGGCAGGCGAGGTCTACTTCGAGGAGTTTCGATTTACGGAACCTACGGATTGAGGCTACAGTCAGAGTAGCAACGGGCCGAAAATAGGTCTATGGTGAGGCAAATCACAGGCAAAAAAACGGCGGCGTCGCCGGAATTGAGGGAATCTGCATGATAAACTGGAAAGCAACTTCCGAAGGAAATCAGACAATGACGACAGTAAGTAAGAAAGCCTATTGGGTTGTAGGAATCGTAGCGGCGACCGCATCAGCGGCGACAGCGGCATATTTAATCTGGTCGCGTGGCAAGAAAGCGGGTGTCGAGGCCGCCTCCGATACCGTCGAGGATTTGCTGGACCGCTGTCACGACCAGGTTCAGCGGATCGAAAAGCGTCTGGGCGAGCTACCGCAAGCAATCCAAAGTAGCTAGAGAAATGTCCCACTTTTTGGGACATGACAATATGAAGTACTTCGATATATAATTCCTCAGAGGAGTTTGAAGTATGCCAACTAGAAGAGAGTTAATCCTTTCTACAACAGTAACCGTCCTGGGAGCTTCCGCTCTGGGGGCATCTGCTACCAAGATATTGACGAATGAGAAAACAGCCTCACGTGGTTGCTTATCATGTGGCCCTGTCCAAGGATCGAGCGTTGATGGTGATCCAGACCAAGAATTCTGTGAATCTCTTATTGTAGATGCTGGAGAGGAAATAGAATTAGTACCATCTGGTGGGGAAAAAACAGAAACCGAAGAGTGGATACCTTTGTTTGGAGTAATAAATGTAGCTCAGGATGGGATCATTCACTACACAGCCCCGGCTTATCGTCCTCCATATGGTATGGATTATTTTTACAGAGTAGATGATCTAGGGCAAACTACACATTTAAGGTTGAAAATCGTTAATGGAGTAACACCTGCTGACTTCATATCTACTACTGATCAAGACGGACAAGAGATACCTATTGATTTGTCTGATCCTGAATGGATAGATGAGCCTTGTCCGGCTGTTTCGCTGTTGCCTAGTATCGCTGTTTCTGATATTCCTATCTTAAATGTCATTGAAGAAGGAAATGTTGAAGTAATCGCATCAGAAACTCTAGAAC
>JAPLCP010000112.1 GCA_026392155.1 Armatimonadota bacterium
CCCTTCAAGGTGGTCTCGAACACTGAAACTAACGAATCTGCTGCAGAGGCCGCTGAGCTTGCTGCGGGGGACGACTTCCATGGTCCGGCTGACAAGAAAGGTGGATCTTTCAAGGTCACTCAGCGTGCTGGCGGACTGATTGAGCGCAAGGTGTCGGGGGGAACAGAGGTCGCTCAGCTGGGGGGGACCGGAAATCCTGATCTCGAGGGGAACACCCGCAAGATTCTCGAGGCCTGGGAAAGCTTGGGCCGATCATTTTCGCGGTTCTTCGTCAATTCCCTGGGACATGCTTGGTACGAAACCCCATCAGGACGTAAATTTCTTGGCGTTGTTAAAGAGGGCTTCTCGTGGCCCAATGAGTTAGGGGAGGGCCAATGAGCTTGGAGTTGTATAGGGGCCACGTGCCTTCGAACGTCTCGAAGGACGCGAAGTACACGGTCACCGCTTCCGGAGAAGTTCGACTTACCTACCGTATCGACGCGCGAACCAAGGAACTGCTGACTACAGGAGCGCATCCGCAACTGGTGGAAATGGTGAACGCGGTCAAGAACAAGATGGGTAGACAATCCGGAGGGGTCTTCTACATTAATGGGTTTGGTGATGTCTTGGTGCCTGGGGAGTTGCCAGGGACCTGCTACTGGGCGGGTCACTACGACCGAAAGTTGGAATTCGATTTCGGCGGCACAGGTAGGGGCTCAGAGGCGCCGTCCAGTCTCGCGTCGGGCGACAAGTGGCCAGGCCCACATCCCGGCGTGCGATACGTCCTATGTGTCGGCGGCCGTGATATCCGATACGAGATCAAGACTGGCAACAGATCGACGAAGGTACTGCTTTCCGATGAGGTCGGGCTGGGAGCAGCAGAAAGAACCGCAGCGAGAGTCGCTGCGGTTAAGGGCCATATGGGTGGGCGGTTCTACATCAATGAGAGCTCCGAGTTGTTCGGACCAGCCGCATCGACTGATTTCGCTCAATTCCTGTACATCGGACACCTCGAAGACAGCGCGTGGTTCGACCCACCCGCCGGCTATGAGCGCCCTTAATCCGACTCCGAGCACTACAAACAGGTGATCTCTTTGGTTCTGTTGGCGCGGCGGTTGCATAATCGTCTAGTCAATCCGCGTGCCACCAGTGCCGGGGTTCGGTAGGGCCGGAAGTGCGCGGGCCCGCCTGGCGGCGTCAGCTCGAACCGCGGTCAGAATCGGGTGAAATGCGTTGCTGTGGTTCTTGTCCAAGTTCAGGGGAAGGTTCAGCCTCCCCAAGAT
Source organism: Armatimonadota bacterium (assembly GCA_026392155.1). Taxonomy (GTDB): domain Bacteria; phylum Armatimonadota; class Armatimonadia; order Armatimonadales; family Armatimonadaceae; genus Armatimonas. The sequence continues at coordinate 1,263 of JAPLCP010000112.1, forward strand.
CTGTTCTTCGAAAAGCCAGGGCTGCGGCATCGTGAGCCACGAGACACGGGCGTTGCGGTCCATCCATCGTGAAAGGTCGGTTTCACCTAAGCCGAAATGGAGGCGCGTACCGGAGCCGTATCGGCGTAGCTCGATGTTGAGCCGTTCCGACAGTAGACAGCCGAGACTCCGGCGCAGCGTCGAGCCTTCAGCGTTACCGGTGTAGTGCGTTCGGATGCGGGATCGAAGTGCCTCTTTACTCGGGCCGCGCCCGTTCTTTGGGGGTTCTTTGGGGCTAATGCCGGCGTAGAGCAAAGTCAGGCCATCTCGGGAGAAACATCTGGCCACGTCGATGTCGGTCGGGAGTTCACGGAACCACCAGCCGTACACACCTGGTTCGTGTGGCACTGGCGTTGGCCGAGCTAAGACCTCCGCCCTGGAGTGGATCTTCGCAGCAAGGTATGCGGAAGAGTCGTCCTGATCAGTCACGTCTGTGCCTCCTCTGTCGGGGCTCCCAAGGTCTTTCACTGCTTTATACGCCGCATATCCGACACTCAGAAAGAGATGAACTAACTGCGCCGTTCGTCGGTCCTTGTCAGACTTGGGTAGAGCAGCGCGAGGAGCTTCTCGAAAAGCTGGCGTCATTGCGGATGGCGCCAAGGGGCG
>JAPLCP010000095.1:0-25612 GCA_026392155.1 Armatimonadota bacterium
AATCAGTGAGGGTCAAGTGATTTGCTCCAGGAATTGTTTAGACAACTCATCCTATCGCAAGTCACTTGGCTCAAGAAATATCAGCACCTCTCAACAGCGAGATGCGCACCAATGGTTACTTTAGGAAATCGAGTCACGCTAGTTGCGGGGATAAACAATACTGGATTAGTGGTTGGTTTAGCATATTTACCCGGTGCTCATGCGGTTCTATGGAGGAATCGAAAAATTGAGGACATTGGTAAAGAAATACCTGCTAAACAAAGTAGCTTCATAGGCGTGAACAATACTGGGACTATCGTTGGGTACTCAGAAGTAAATCAGGAGGGGACAAGGGTTTTTGTCTTTCGGAATGGCAAATTTGAGTATCTTTCTAAAAATAAAAAATGTATTCCTAGGGGCATTAATAAAAGAAATGATGTTGTGGGATACCAGAAAGATAAAAAATCTGATTTTTGTGAAGCTGTTTTATTTAAGGAAAAACGAATGGTTTTATTAGGGAGATTAGATGGTCGAGAAAGTAATGCATTTAGCATTAATGACTTAGGTCTTGTCGTAGGGCAGCTCACTATGAAAAATTTTAAGCAGCGAGGCTTCCTCTGGCACAATGGCAAGATGTTGGATCTGAATGGCATGATTAATCGCAAAGATATAATAATTACTGCGGCGAGGGCTATTAATAACCAGAATTTTATTGTCGGCACTGCGGAGGTGGGAGGAAAAGAGTCCGCGTGTTTGCTAATTCCTGAGAGTTCCTAAAGCTTCACGCGCCAGATGCGGCCCGCCTAGTCGTCGGTGATGAGTGAGTAGTTTGCGATAAAATACGGTAAAGGAGGGGCATTGTCATGACAACAAGTACAGCACCAAAAGAAAACGAAACATCACCTGCGGAAACAATACAACAGCCCTCATTTATTACACCTGAGATGATTGAGGCCAAACCCGTGCTCGAAGTGGCGGGAGCTTTTTCCGAGGAACCCTACTGGGTAGAGCTGATGGCCGAGATCAAAAAAGAGCGAGTCCGTCAAAGACGGCGTGAGGCTCGTCAGGCAAAGTAGTGCGCTATCTACTGGACACCGATACCTTTACTGCGTTTTTGTACGAGACGATACGCGAACCGAAAACCTCGCCCGTCTCCGCTCGAATTGCTGGTCTTCCTCCGGGCGACGATGTTGCCTTGACGATTGTAACGGTGACGGAAGTGATGAACCCGCCCAGTCGTCGGTGATGAGTAGGGAGCCGTCGCTGCCAATGGTCACGTAGAGCCACTTGCCGTCGGGGGAGAAGGCTAGGTTGCGCGTCCAGTGCTGGCGCATCCCAATCTCAGGAATATCGGAGATCACGGTCTCGGCGGGCTGGGGCGCGACCAGGTCGCCGGATTTGTAGGGCCAGCGCACGACACTTCCTGGCTTGGTCGGGAAAGCGGGCGCATACGGTACCATAAATCCAATGGCTACTTCCCGCTACTTTATCTCTGCAATGGACTGCCCCACCGAGGAGCAGATGATCCGCAATCGCCTGCGTAGTGTCTCGGGCATTGAGCGGCTTGAGTTTGATCTGATCGAGCGCGTTCTGACGGTGACCCATGTCGACGAAGCAAAGGCCACGGCGGAGAGTGCGTTGGCGGAGCTGGGAATGCACGCTAAGCCAATTCTGGAGGGCGATGACACGGCTCCGCAGGTGGCTCCCGTTCTGCCACGAACAAAGCTGATTCGGCTCGGGCTGGCAGGGGCGCTGGCGGCGAGTGCGGAGGCAGGAGCCTGGATCATTGAGAGCCGCACGGGGCAGCACGCCGATGATGCTCTCCCCGTGATGCTGGTGGCGGTGTTTTCTCTCGGCCTTTCGGGGGTGGAGACGGCGCGGAAGGGCTGGCTGGCGCTCAAGACCCGGACCCTGAATATCAACTTCCTGATGGGCCTTGCGATTGTTGGTGCGATGGTGATTCGGCAGTGGCCGGAGGCGGCGATGGCCTCGGTGCTCTTTGCGGTGGCGGAGGTGATCGAGGGACTCTCGCTGGAGCGTGCCCGAAAAGCCGTCCAGAGCCTCATGGAAGCTGCGCCTGAGACCGTCGAGGTGCTCTCCGAGTGTGGTGCCTTTCACGAGAGCAAGCTGGCGCTGGTGGTGGTCGGGGATAGAGTGCGGGTGAAGCCGGGGCAGATTGTGCCGCTCGATGGCGTGGTCACCGAGGGCGGCTCGGCGGTGAACCAGGCGGCGATCACGGGAGAGAGCCTGCCGCGGGAGAAGCTCCCCGGCGATGTGGTCTTCGCGGGGACACGCAACACCAATGGGACGTTTGTCTTTGAGGTCAGCGCGGCCCGAGGCGACACCACGATGGATCGGATTGTCGCGGCGGTAAAAGAGGCACAGCAGCAGCGCGCTCCCACCCAGCGCTTTATTGACACGTTCGCCAAGATCTACACCCCGACCGTTGTGGTGCTGGCGCTTCTCTACACGGTCATTCCTCCCCTGTTCTTCGGGGGCGGCTGGCAGGAGTACTTCCACAAGGCGCTGGTGATGCTGGTAATCGCCTGTCCCTGTGCGCTGGTGATCTCGACCCCCGTGACGATTGTGAGCGGTCTCACGGCGGCGGCGCGGCTGGGTTTGCTCGTGCGCGGCGGGGCGTTTCTGGAGGCGGGGCGGCAGATCAAGGTGATTGCCTTCGACAAGACGGGGACTCTCACAGAGGGGCAGCCTGCTGTGACGGATATTCTTCCTCTGACAGACCGTGCCCCCTCGGATCTGCTGCATCTGGCGGCGAGCTTGGATGCAGCATCGGAGCACCCGGTGGCGGCGGCGATCGTGAACCACTGTGCCCGTAACCACGACTGTCAGCACCTGCCCGTGGAGGCGTTCGAGGCGGTGATCGGTCGCGGGGTGGCGGGGACGCTGGACGGACGGCGGCACTACGTGGGCAACCACCGGCTGACCGAGGAGAACCAGGTGTGTGGGCCGCATGTGGAGGCGCTACTGGCAAGGCTGGAGTCGGAAGGCAAGACCACGGTCGTGCTCACCGATGCCCAGCAAGCGCTCGCGGTGATCGGGGTGGCAGACACGGTTCGTGAGACGGCGGCCGCGGCCGTGGCACAGCTCAACGCACTTGGTATCCAGACCGTGATCCTCACCGGGGACGGCAACGCTGCCGCTCGCCAGATCGCCCAGCAAACCGGAATCACCGATGTCCGTGCCGAGCTTCTCCCCGAAGACAAGCTCTCGGCGGTGACCGCACTGGGGCAGCAGTACGGCACGATCGGCATGGTCGGCGATGGGATCAACGACGGCCCCGCGCTGGCCCGTGCCAATATCGGCTTCGCGATGGGGCGCTCCGGCACGGGAGTGGCTTTGGAGATCGCCGATGTGGTTCTCCTGCGCGAAGACCTGCGCCTGATCCCCACCTTCATTCAGCTCTCCCGCGCGGTGGCTTCCACGCTCACCCAGAACATCACGGTTGCTCTGCTTCTCAAGCTGGTCTTCTTTATCTTAGCCCTGCTGAACAAGACCACCCTCTGGATGGCCGTCTTTGCGGATCTAGGAGGGAGCCTCCTCGTCACGCTCAACGGCCTACGGATTTTGCGGATGGCACGAACCATGAGGTAACATAGGGGGCACGACTATGAGACGAACACGAAACACACTCCAGCGCAAGGCTGTGCTGGAGGTGATTCAGGAGCTGGATCACCAGCACCCGACCGCTGCCCAGGTTTTTGAGCACGTCCGCACCAGCCACCCGCGCCTCTCCTTGGCGACGGTCTACCGCTCCCTCGATGCCCTTGCGGATCAGGGAGAGATCGCGGCGCTTCGGGTAGAGAACGTGACGCGCTACTGTGTGGGGCAGAGCCACCACCACCATATCGTCTGCCGAAAGTGTGGCGCGATGGAGGATGTCTGCACCGAAGTCTTCCCCGATGCGGCGCTCAGGCACCTAGAGGAGTGCAGCGGCTTCCGTGTCGAGGACACTCCGATGCTCTTCAGTGGACTCTGCCCTAGCTGCGCCGAGAAAACAGCCTAGCGACGATCACCGTCGTATCGTAAGCTGCTGGTGGGGCTTGATACGCTTAAGAGTCTGGGTTTTACCGTCGGGCCAGAGGATTTCCAGCGTCACGGGGGATTTCTCTGCGCCGAGGCCGAAGTGGAGGGTGAGGTCGTTTTGGTTGCCCTCGCCGGTTCCAGCTTCCACTTGGCGGGTGATGGTTCTGTCCTTGAGCTTGATCCGAACTTGTGCCCCAATCGCCGACCTATTGACCCGCTTGCCATCGCCGACAAGCTGCACCTTGAGCCAGTGCGTGTTGGGGTTTCCTTGATTGACAAAGAGCTTGCCACCCGAGACCAGGTCTAGGTCGCCGTCGTTGTCGAAGTCGGCCCAGGCGGCTTGGTAGGTGGGGGGTAGGTTGCTCACGCCCATCGCACCCGTGGTGTCGGTGAAGTGGAAGTTGCCCTGGTTGTGGTAGAGCACGGGGAAGTTGGGGCGGCCAAACGAGGCGACCCCGTAGACCGTGGTAAAGAGCAGATCGAGGTTGCCATCGTTGTCGTAGTCGCCTGCCGCAGGGGTGGCGTAGGACTCTTGGTAAAAAACGCCGCACTCGCCCTTGTCGTCGAACTTGTAGCCGCCTGTCGGGCCGAGGCTGCGCAGGAAGCGGCTCTTGGGCTGGTCGCCGCGGCTGTCCACGTGGGCGAAGTTCCCCGCAAAGAGATCAAAGTGGCCGTCGTTGTCGAAGTCTCCCCAGCATGCGCCGATCGAGTGGCCCCCTGCAAAGCTCGGCGTGGTCGCGACCGCAAGCGCCTCGGGGGCAATATCGGTGAGGAGCGCTGCGCCCTTGAGGCTATCATTGCGCCAGAGCCGGTTGGGCTGGAGGCGGTAGTTCGAGACATAGATATCCAGCGACCCGCTACGGTCGTAGTCGCAGGCCGTGACGCCCCGTGCGCGGTAGGTCGCATCCTGCCAGGTGAGCATGAAGCTCTTACCGTGGTTATTGAATAGGAGCAGGCTCGGGTAGGTGATCCCTTTGTCCCAGTCCTCGTAGCCCCCGATAAAGAGATCCACGAAGCCATCGCCGTTGAAGTCTCCCCAGCACGCGCCGCGCGAGACACATGCAGGAAGCGTGGGCAGAGGTGCCTCTGTAAAGCCCTTGCCGCCGTTGTTGTGCCAGAGCTTAAGCTGGCTCCACGAGAAGAGATCCACAAAGCCATCGTTGTCGAAGTCCGCCGCCACGACCAGCCCGACATCGGCGAGCTTGGTAAATTTCTGGCCTTTCTCATTGTGCCATACCGTCCCTGCGGCGCACAGGTCCGTGAAACCGTCGTTGTCAAGGTCCACCCAGCACGCCTGATCGTTGCCAAGTGCAAGCCCGAGCGTCGCAGTCTTGTCTTGAAACGGCTGGGCGTGGGCGGCGAGCCCCAAGGTTACGAACAGCACAAGCGAGGTGAGCCAAGATTTCATGGTGGCATTTTAGCACGTTACGCGGGAATAGACGGTGGCCTTTCAGGCCCCGGCACAATTGTGAAAATTGGTATATATTTAACCCATAATTGGAATAGACCGATGGAGCCCTTCTGAAATGAATGATCGAAAGTCCTTTGTGCTGCACGACCTGCTGGAGCACCCGTTCTACTGGTGGCCACGCACCCTGCTGCACTACCCGCTTATCTTAGACTCGCCCGCTGACGTGCGCCACCTGGCGCTGGTGCGCACGGAGACAGGCGAGCAGGTTCCCGTCCAGCTCTCCGATATCGTGAAAGACCGCTCGGGCGCGACCCGTGCGACACTGAGTTTCTTCTCGGATCTGCCCAGTGGGGGGCGACGTGAGTTTGTGCTCGCCCAAACGCGTGCGTCGATGACATACCCCGCGCAGGTGACGGAGCGGCGTGAGGGGCAGACGATTGTTCTCAGCTCGGGCGCGGTGCAAGTGCGTATTCCCGCAAGCCAGGAGGTGCGTGGCGTGGCCCCCGGCCCCCTTCTGCAAGTTTCCCGTGGAGGAAAGTGGTTCGGCGCTTCGACCCTGCGCTTTCCCAACGACCGTGTGACACGGATCACCGCCAAGCGCGTCGCCGACGGGCCGCTGTTTCTTGCCTACGAGCTGACCTACGAGACCAAGGGGGGCAGTCGGTATATTGCCCGCGTGCAGTGCGAGGCCGGGCTGGACTTTATACGCTTTCAAGAAGACATGGAAGGGCTGCGGCCTGGGGTGAAGGGGAGCCTTGTTCTTGACTGGGCGGGCCTTGGCATGACGCACCGGCAGGCACCGAACCATCCGTTTCCCCTCTCGGACGAGGTTCGTGGCTACGACGACTACCCGTGGGAGCGCATTGATGCCCCGTGGATCTTCGAGCCACATACCCTGCCGGAGGGGCGCTTGCCCTTCAGCCTGGGAGTCTACGAGCGGGCACCGGGGAACTTTAAGACCGGCACGTGGGCCAATTTCTGGAACCCGCGCTCAGGCGATGCCTTGGGTGTGTTTATTGATCGTGTCGAGGGCTGGCAGGACCATGAGTACGCCTACGAGGTCGAGGCCCCGACGCTACAAGTGCGCTACCACTACCAAAATGGAAAGCTGCTCTGGAAGTGGCCTCTGGTACGAGGGAGCCGCTCGACCTGCCTTGCTTTTTATGACCATGCCAAAGACAAGCAGGCGATGCAGGCGCTGGAGAAGGGCTTTCAGAAAGTCCCGCACCCCGATGGCCTGACCTACGGCGTCCCGCTGACCTTCACGTCGCACACGCTCTTTTTGCAGAACCGCTATGGGAGTCTCGATCTCAATCGCGTGAAGGACTGGGTGCTGGAGTATCCGGAGAACGCGCGCCGCCCACCGGTGATCTTGGCGAGTCCAACGCCCACAGACCCCGCGGAGCTGGAGCGCCGTGTCTTGGCATCGCCCTTTGTCTGCACGCTGCCGGTCACGGGGACGCGGCAGATGGCGGGCCATGGGCCGATCCCTGGTCGGAGCATCGTCAATTTTAGCCCCGTCCCGACCCGCCAAGTGACCAGCTGGATCGAGGGATTCAACCAGTGCAGCGCTTCGATGAGCGTGCGCCAGCGCCGACGGCTTACCGCGATCTTTCTGCTTCTGGCCCATGTGCATGCCGCAGATGAGTTCATGCCGCTGGTCGGGATGCTCAGTGGGCACCCCAACTTCCTCGCCGATGTTAAAGCCGTGCCGCCGGGGATGGCGTTTCTCTTCCCTGAGCACCCGCTGGCTTCGAGCTGGGCGGAGATGTGGGAGAAGTGCGTGGAGCTGAACACTCGCTTTAACACCCGGCCTACGGTCAAGGCCTGGGATGCATCCGGGGGGCGCTGGACGGAGAACCTGGGGACGTATGTCTGGGCCTTTCTGCGCCCCTCGCTCCGCACCGAGTTTTTGTTGCGCCAGTACGATGGCCGCGAGCGCTTTCTCTCGCCGCAGCTCGCCGACATGGCCGACTGGCTGGTCCGTGCGCTCTCGGCCCCCTTCAACGGTGAGTCTGAAGTGGGCTACAAGAACCTGATGGCCGTCGACCAGGGGCGTGAGTGGGGTGTCGTCGCGCCGGGTAAAGGCCCCCGGCGTGTCCACCCGCCGCAGGGCGCGCACGCGGAGCAGCGCTTCCCGCCGCGCTCGCTGTGGTACTTAGGGAAGTGCCTGGAGCGCTACGCACCCCTCGCCGCCGAGCACGCCCTCTGGGCTGCCCGTCCCACCGATCCCGATGCGGAGAATATCTCGGGGCGCAAGGAGCCCTGGGACGTGCTGTACGCCGTGCCGGATAACCGTGGCACCAATCCGCACCTGCGTAGCCGCAAGTTCACGGGCTATGGCATTGTCTTGCGCGCTGCAGTCGAGACTCCCGATGAGCTCTCTGTCCACCTCCAGCAGATCGACGAGGGCCCGAACTACCGCTGGGGGCGCTCCGGGCAGGGCGGCTGCGGGGTCTTGTACTTCTATGCGGGGGGCAAGTCCTACAGCTACACCGCCCCCGAGGATGTGGGGGATCGCGACGATCAGGACACGGACTTCTGCACGACCTTTGGGGTCTATAAAAACGGTCAGTTTCGCACGATTGGAATGAATGTCCTCTCTCGCCCTCTCTACGACCTGGGCACTGGGCAGTTCGCCGAGCTCGTGCCACGCGAAGGGCCGAGTGCCTACGCCTCGCCCGAGTATCTCAGCCGAAGCGTGCTCTTAGCGGGCAGTGACTACTTCGTCCTCTACGACAGTGTCGCCAACCAAGCCATTACCCACCGGCTGACATGGTTCGTGCGCAAGGGGGACCCGCTTCCCCACATTCAGCTCCTGCGGGGGGCAGATGGCACACGGGAGACCCAGCGCACGGACGTAAGTACATCATCGGTGACCGGTGCATGGTTCGATGGCCTCGGCGACTCGCTGGCCGTGGTCAGTCACCGCAAAGACATTCAAGCCGAAGCGACGCCCTTTGGCTGCCGCGTTCGCCTGCCCGGCACGCAGGACTTGGTCTTTCGCAATCCCACTCCCATTCGCTTTGCCGAGGGCACTCTCGTTTTTGAGGGCACGGCGGGGCTGATTCGGACGACGCAAGATAAGACAGAGTTCGCACTCTTTCACGGCACACGCATCGGCGCTGCGGGAATGACTCTCAGCACCACGGACACGGAGCTGGGATCAGCGGCTCGGTGGTTGAGGGCAAAGCACTCTCCGGGGAGTTCTTCGCCCCCAAGGCCACTTCTATCCGAATCACAACGCCCAAGCTCACGGACAAGATGCAGTTCTATAGCGACGGTGCCGTAGCAACCAGCAAGCGGCAGGCTGGTGCGCTTGTCGTAGATCTGACGCCAGGACGTCACCACTGGGAGCTGACGGAGACCTTGCCCGTTCCCTGCGCACCACGCGTCTTGCGAACCGAGAACTACTCTGGCGGGGGACGTGTGTTGATTGCGCCCGTCGCCGCCGCGACCCAGTACCAGCTGGAGCTGAGCCATGATGGCGGAGCGACTTGGGCGAAGCTGCCACCCCAGAGCGAGTCCGTGGGGGAGGTGCGTGGGCTACGCGACGGAGAAAAAGTCCATGTTCGCGCTATTGCCCTCAACGCCCAGCACGCCAGTGCACCCGGCCCTGAGTACCCGCTCTATGGGACAAGCCAGCCTCCCGCCCCACCCGACGGACTGCGCGTGGAGCTCGCTCGCGGAGCGGCAACCGTTACCTGGGGCGAGATTCTTGGTGCGACCGAGTATCGTCTCTACGTGCGCACAAAGCCAACCGAAGCATTTCGGCTACTCTACCGAGGAGCTGCTCGCTCGTATGTGGACAAGCGCGCGAGCATTCGGCCTTGCAACGCCCGCCCAGGGCAGACTGCACATAGCAACGATCTTGGTATTGTCGAGTACAGCATCACCGCCTGCAATGGCAATGGAGAGAGCGCCCGCTCGCACCTTGCCAGCACCGACCCGGCATCGTGGCGCAACTGGGACCCAAAGCCTGGTGAGCGCTTCCGGCGAACCACAACCGCTGAGGCGGGATGCTACTATCCGGACGGAGCGATTTAGCTTGCATCTTGCATAAATCAGTGTATACTGATCCCGTAATTGGAATAGACCAATGGAGACATTCCCTCAAAAAGACACCGCGCCGCTTCATCTAAAGATCTATCAAGAGCTGCGTGCCGAGCTGGAGAGCAAGCAGCTCGCAGCCCAGAGCCGCATCCCGACGGAGCGTGAGCTCTCGGAGCGGTTCGCCACGACGCGCATCACGGTTGCCAAAGCACTCTCTCGCCTGACACACGAGGGGTTTCTGGAGCGCCGACCCGGTGCCGGGACATTCGTGCGCGACTGGCAGCAGGAACAAGCTCCGGTTGTGGAGCCTGTCTCGCCGATTGAGCAAGTGGCGGTGCTGAGTGGCTATACCCGAAACCGAGACACCGCGCTTCTGGTGAGTGGGATTGCGGAGGCGTTTGGCGACGATGGCAGTGGGCGCTTTGCTCTCTACGACAGCCGCGATGAGCTGGAGCAAGAGGCGGAGTGCCTGCGCCGGATACATGCCCAGGTACTTCAAGGGAAAATCCGGGGCCTGATCGCTCTTCCTGCTGGCCAGAACGAGAACCGGGAGGCCTATGCCGCGCTGGCGGCAGCGGGCTGTAAGCTGGTCTTTGTGGATCGGTATCTCACAGGAATCCCCGCGGATCGCGTGACCTCGGAGAACGAGGGCGGAACCGCGCAAGCCATCGCCGAGCTGGTAGCGCTGGGGCATACCCGGATCGCCTTCCTCTGCTCGTACCCTCTGCCTAATGCCGTGATCCGTGACCGGCAAGCGGGGTATGAGCGCGCTCTACGGGATGCGGGCCTGACCATCCGGCCCGACTGGATCCGTCGTGCGGAGTGGGCACGCCGCACGGGCGATGTCCTGCCCGCCTGCCCCCTCGACGACTGCGAGGAGATCTTCCGGGAGTGGCTGAGCGATCCCGAGCCCCCGACGGCGATCTTTTGCTCCAACGACCGTGCGCTCCAGTCTAGTCTTCTGACGCTACGCCAGCGCGGAGTGCGTGATAAATCCAAGATCGCGCTGGCAGGGTTTCTGAACCGCTCCGACTGGGTCGAGCATGTTCAGGAGCCGTTTCTAGGAATCCGTCAGTGGCATGAGGAGCTTGGCAAGCAGGCAGCCTTGCTGATGCACGAGCGCCTGACGGCCACCGATACCCCGACTCCAAACCGGAGCATTTCGATTTGTGTAGACTTTGTCTACCATCCCAGCGCCGAGGCATGGCGCAACCCTTAAAGAAAGAGGAACTTTACCATGTTGTCATTATCTGCCGTACCGAAGCGGCACGTTCAAAAAAGCTTTACGCTGATTGAATTACTCGTTGTTATCGCCATTATCGCGATTCTAGCCGCCATTCTTTTCCCTGTCTTTGCTCAAGCTCGGGACAAAGCCCGCAGCGCAGCGTGCCTCTCCAATACCAAGCAGCTCTCGCTGGGCGTCATGATGTACGCCCAAGACTACGATGAGACGCTCCCCGTGATTGGCTACAACCAGATGTGCCGTGGTCGTTGGCAGTGGCAGATCTATCCGTATGTCAAGAACGAGAAGGTCTTCACCTGCCCTAATATCAACCAGCCCTGGCGTGCGGTGACATTTGCCTACACGGGTATTGGAAACAGTGGTTGTCCGGGAGCGACGGTGATGGTAGGGGCCGACAACAATGGTGGCTACGGCTGGAGCTACGGCCTCTCCCATGCCTACGAGAACAACGGGGCGGGGCCACCCAATGCCTACACCGCTCCGGGACTTTCCATGGCCCAGATCGCCAAACCTGCCGAGACGCTCTGTATTGGCGAGACGGGCTATCCCAACCAAGACGGCACGCCCAATGGAACGGGCTGGGGAATGTGGGTCACCGATCCCCGGAGCACGATCCCCGCGGGCACGAACGCAGCCGGGCTGATTCCGCAGTTCCGTCACAACGCCACCCAGTTTCGTACCGACAACCCGGCTGGTCTTAAGATCGCCACCGAGGGCCGCGCGAACTTCGCGTTCTTGGACGGCCACTCCAAGAACCTAAGCGTCGGCGCAGCGTTCCAGCTTGCCCCGCAGGTTGGTGGACAGTATGTCGAGGACGGGGAAGTTCTTCTCAATCCAGCGGGCTACTCGGGGAGCAACCCTTCCCACCATGCCCCGTGGGTTCTCTGGAACACCTACTAGGATTGGTGATTGGATTTGACAAAACGCCGCCGGGGAGAGTCCTCCCCGGCGGTATTTTTTAGGGCAGGGCAAACGCCAGGTAGCTGTCGCCGGACTTGGTGCCGAGCTTGCCGCCACCGCCTGCGGCAATGACAATATACTGCTTGCCATTGACCGAGTAGGTGGCGGGGCAGGCGTAGCCACCGGCGGGGAGCTTGTGCTCCCAGAGGAGCTTACCCGTGTCTTTGTCGAAGGCGCGCAGGTGCTCGTCGCGGGTGGAGGCGATAAAGACCAGGCCGCCCGCCGTGACAATCGAGCCGCCGAAGTTCTCCGTGCCGGTGGTTTTGTCGGCGAGGTCGGGGTAGTGGCCCAGCGGGATGCGCCAGGCAAACGTCCCTTTGTTGAGATCCACAGCGGTCAGGCTGCCCCACGGCGGCTTCACCCCAGGACGACCGTTTTTGTCGCGGAGCCAGTTGTAGCCCTGGAAATCGTAGCCGCCCCGCCCGTTGGCCTTCAGCTGGACGACACTGGGGACATTGTTGGTGTTGATAAACAGATAGCCCGTCGCGGGGTCGTAGGACGCGCCGCTCCAGTTGGCACCGCCGTGGAAGCCGGGGGTACAGATCGTCCCCTCCAGGCTGGGCGGCTGCCGCCAGCCACCGTAGCGCCGCCCGCTGGCAGGAACCGTGAGGTCGGCGTCGGTGATGACTTGGGGGACGAGGGGGGGCGGGGCGGTCGGCATGGGCTGGGTGGGCCAGGCTTTCTCGCCGGGAATGTCCGAGGGCGGCGCGGCCTTCTCGACAATCGGAAACATCGACTTGCCCGTCTTGCGCTCAAAGACATAGACAAAGCCGGTCTTGGTGGGCAGCGCGACGCACTCTTTTCCCTTCACGACGCAGAGAGTCGGCGGGCACGGGTTGTCGTGATCCCAGAGGTCGTGATGCACCGTCTGGAAGTGCCAGAGTCGCTTGCCGGTGCGGGCGTTGAGGGCGATGATGCAGTTGGCAAAGAGGTTCTGTCCGTGCCGGTCCGCGCCATAGAAGTCCGATGCCGCCGAGCCCGTGGACGCAAAGACAATCGCATTTTTGGTGTCCACTGTGTAGCCCGCCCAGGCATTGGTTCCCGAGCGCTCGCGCCAGGACTCGCCCGCCCAGGTGTTGTTGCCAAACTCGCCCGGCTCTGGCACCGTGTGGAAACGCCAGACTTCCTTGCCCGTGCGCACATCAAAGGCCCGGATATCGCCCGGTGCGCCCGGCTGCCCCTCGGAGTTGATGATGGGGACGATCACGGTGTTCTCAAAGAGCGCCAGCGCCGACGTGCAGCCGTAGTTCAGCCCGGAGAGATCACGCTTATAGCCGTCACGCAGCTGGACAATGCCGTTCTTTCCAAAGGCCGGGTCGGGCGTGCCGGTCTTGGCATCGAGCGAGACCATCGTGCCATTGGGGAGCGCTGCCAGAATCCGCGTCGCTTTCCCATCCGTCCAGTAGGTCAGCCCCCGGTGTACCCCGCCCGACTTGGGATCGTAGCTCCAGATCGGCTTTCCGGTTGCCGCCTCCAGCGCCACAATGCGCAGCTTCACCGTGGTCAGGTACATCACGCCCGCCACCACAATCGGCGTGCACTCAAGGGTCGTCCCTGCCGCCGCGTCGCCCGCCTTAAACTCCCAGGCCAGCTTCAAGTTCTTGACGGTCTTTTTGTTCACTTGCATCAGCTTTGCGTGCCGCATCCGCCCCGCATCGCTCCCCGACTCGCGCCAGTCCACGCTGGTCTTGGGATTCACCTGCGGCCACTTGCCGGTTAGCTCCCGCTTCCAGGAAGCCGCATCGCTTGTGTTTGTTACTCCATCCACTTTTTTCAAACCCTCATTTCCCTTAAAGGTAAACCGCGCCAGCACTTTCCCGCGGCTGGCAATCTGAATATCTTCGAGCTGGCCGTCACAGCCCAGCCCTTGCGGGGGATAGCACCCCAGCCAGAGTGGCCCAACCGCCGCCGTGACATGCGCCATCCCAATCTGCGCCTCGGCGACCCGTTTCTCGTCCACAAAGAGCGTCACGCTGCTCGGCAGGTACTCAAAGCGGATGGCATGCCACTTCCCCTCACAGATATCGAGGTTCGCCGTGACATTGGTCGGGGCCGCGCCGGGCAGGTAGACCGCGAGTTTCCCCGTCCCCGCCTCCGTATAAAGCTCCCAGTGGCGCGGTGAGTCTTTATGGCTACTGGCCACCAAGATATTGAAGCCGCTCTTAGAAAACAGCCGCGCCCGACAAGTCACGGTCAGCGGCGGCTCCTGCCAGCGAGTGTCACCTTTGGCTTCGTAGCCTCCTCCACCCCCCCGGCCCCCGTCCGACGGGGGAGTGTCCCCCCCACCCAGAGGGTGCCCGGCGGGGGCTAGGGGGGTGGCAATCACCTCTCTCCTACCCACCCAGGCGACGGCGCGGCGGATCAGCTCGGCGTGGGCCGGGGTGCGGAGGGCTCCCGCATCGTGGCCGAGGAGGGTCTGGAAGATGCGGCCCTTGCCCTCAGAGTAGACATAGGCCAGCGGCTCGTCTTTGTTGGTTACTTTTGAGCGTGCCGTGAGGAGCGGCTCTACGGGACGCTCGCCCACTTGGGAGCAGTACAGCTCGTCGGTGGTAGGGAAGCTCGCAGGAAGTCCCGACGTGAGCCGATGCGTCGGTTGCGTGACAGTGACCGTGAAGCCACCGTAGGTATCGTGGTTGGCTTTCCCATCCACCCAGACCCGGCGTGCGAGCCCGCCAAAGTACTCGGGCCAGTCGCGCCAGGCCCCGTTGGCAAAGTGGACCAGCACCAGCCCGCCGCCGCTCCGCACAAAGTTCAGGAGCTGGGTGCGCTTGCCTTGGCTCAGGCTTGTGCTCTCCCAGTTGCAGTAGTTGAGAACCAGCACATCGGTATTGATGAGCTCCAGCGCCTCCGGGTTCTCACAGACCGTGGTCTGAACGCGCTTGTCGGTACTAAGAATCTCCTGGAGCGCGGGCGTGGTCTGCTGCCAGTTGTGCGCTGGGTGGTGCCTACCCGTGAGAATCTGCACGCGGAGGGGATCGTCAAGCGCGACAAATTTCGGGCTGCCTTCTGTCTTGGCTGCCCATAAAATCCCTTGTGCGATCAGCTTCTGGTAGCCAGGAATCGCCCAGTTCTGGTGCAAGTGACCGCCCGTGCAGGCAAAGCCACGGCCACCGTCGGGGCGGCTGACGCACCAAGCGACCGTTTCGGACTGTGTCTCCCCTGGTGGCGTGACTTGCACCAGCGGCTGAACCGTCTTGGGGTTGAGCCGCATCTTGTAGTACCACTCCTCACGCACCGTAAACGGCGCAATCCCGGAGGTAATCGGGTGGGCCACAAAACTGGGGCGGGACTCGAAGTGCTGGATCGCCGAGGCCCAGTGATTGGCTCCGCTCCCACTCTCATAGTCAAAGTGCCCCCCGACCCAGGCGAGGTAGTGGGAGGCTTGCTTGAGCGGGCAAAACGTGGCGTAGTGCAGCGTGACAAAGCCGCAGCCACGCTGCATTTGCTTCTCCATCACCGCCATCCGGTTGCCGAGGAGCAGGGGATGGTCGCTCTCGTTGTGGTCGGAGCCATCGGCGTAGAGCACGATACAGTCCGCGTCATCGAGCGTCTTTTCGTCCTCCGGCCAGCCATAGAGGTGCACCTCCGTCTGTGCAAACGGAGCCAGCGCCTTTGCTAAGAGCCGCAGCCCCTTCTCGTACTCATGGTCACCTGGCCCGTGGCTCTTCGTGCCCGCCAGAAAGACTATCTTTGTCATATAAGCTAGTTCGACTCAGCAGGGATTTTCCCCTGCTCTCGCGAATGGTAGATACATGAAACATAAACTTCTCGTGGCGGCGACTCTGGCAGTGGGGGCCAGTGCAGCGCAGGCAAATGTGACTCTTCCAAAGCTACTCTCCGATGGCTGTGTGCTCCAGCGCAACCAACCCGTCCGGCTCTACGGTACGGCGGATCCCGGCGAGGCGGTGACACTAACACTCAAAGGCAAGACTGTCAAGGCAACCACGGGGGGCGATGGAAAGTGGCTCGTGAGCTTCCCGGCCCAGGGAGCGGGCGGGCCGTTTGTGCTGAGTGTGAAGGGCAAGAACACGCTCACGGTCAAGGATGTCTACTTTGGCGAGGTCTGGGTGTGCTCGGGGCAGAGCAACATGGAGTGGCCTCTGTCTGCGTCGTTTGAAGCCAAGTCCGAGATCGAGAGTGCGCCCGATCCTCTGCTGCGTATGTTCACCGTGCAGAAATCCGTGGAGCTTACTCCGCAAGAAGAAGTGGCGGGTGGAAGCTGGCAGGCGGCGGCACCCAACACGCGCGCAGGGTTCTCGGCAGTGGGCTACTACTTCGCCAAGCAGCTCCGCAAGGCGCTGGGTGTCCCGATTGGGATGCTACACACGTCGTGGGGGGGGACGCGCATTGAGGCGTGGATGGCAAAAGACGTCAATCTCGGGCTGGGGATGAACGCCAGTGAGTTCGCCACGCCCGTGGTTGCCGCCGAGGCCAAGGCTCGCTACGAGCGCTTGGTGGCTCGCTGGAAGGCCGCGGGCTCCCCGCAGGGTGTGGGGCTAGACGCGGGTCGCTCCGATAAGACCACGGGCTGGGAGCGCGGTGGGGGCGGCGATGTCTGGAAGAGTGCCAACGCACCCGGCGAGTGGGACACGCTTGGCAATGAGGAGCTGCTCGGAATCGATGGCGCGGTCTGGTTCAAGAAAGAAGTAGAGGTGCCGGAGGCACTGGCAGGCAAGCCACTGAAGCTCTCGCTGGGGGCGATTGATGACCACGACGTGACGTTCTTTAATGGTCAGAAAGTCGGTGCGATCGGTGCCGAAACACCCAACTCCTGGCAGGCACCGCGCAACTACACCGTGCCGGGTGAGCTGGTCAAAAAAGGCCGCAATGTGATCGTCGTGCGTGTCTTCGATGGCTCTGGCGGCGGTGGTTTTGTGGGCAGCCCGGACGACATGAAGCTGGGCAGTATCTCGCTGGCAGGGGAGTGGGCGTATCGTGTTGAGCGAGCCGTGCCCGCCAACCCCGGCATGATGCCCGGTGCAAACCCCAACGGCGCGAGTGTGCTCTACAATGCCATGCTGCATCCCCTCAAGAACTACACGGTCAAGGGCGGAATCTGGTACCAGGGTGAGTCCAATGTCGGGCGGCACGAGCTCTATCAAAAGCAGATGCCCGCCATGATCGCCAACTGGCAGAAGGACTTTGCCGCCGCTAGCTTCCCGTTCTTCATCACCCAGCTCGCCCCGTTTGGCAACAGTGGCTCGGATCGCATCGAGTACGCCCAGCAGCGCGAGGCACAGACGGCAGCGATGAAGACCGTGAAAAATGGCGGAATCGCGGTCATCACGGATATTGGCAACGAGACCGACATCCACCCCAACCGTAAAGGCCCGGTCGGGGAGCGCCTTGCGTTTCTTGCCCAGAAGATCGCCTATGGCCAGAATGTCTACGCGGTCGGCCCCACCTATTTAGAGACCCTGGCGGGCTTTGATAAGCTGATCGTCCGCTTCGATAATGTCGGTGACGGTCTGGAAGTGCGCGAGGGGATTTGCTCGGAGAAGCCACTGCCCGCAGGAAAGCTTGTCGGCTTTGAAGTCTCCAGCGGCGATGGCGTCTTCTACCCCGCCGAGGCCAAGATCCGTAGCAAGAACGAAGTCGAGGTCTCTTCCAGCAAGGTCAAAGTCCCGCGCTACGTCCGCTATGGCTACCGGAATTTCGTCCTCACCAACCTCTGGAGCAAGAGCGGCCTCCCCGCCGACCCGTTTCGGACGGACAAGTAGCCTTGCCGAAGCCGTCGCGTGTTTTGGTAGTGAAGCTCTCGTCGCTGGGGGATGTGGTGCACACATTGCCCCTCATGGAAGCACTCCGGGCAGGGCTTGGGCCAGAAGCGCACCTGGTATGGGCGGTGCGAAAAGCCTTCGCGCCGCTTGTACTAGGCAATCCGCACCTGAGCAAAGTGATGGTTCTGGAGGAGAAGAGCCTTTCTGCGACATTTGCCTTTGGCCGGCAGCTTCGGGCGGAGCGCTTTGATACCGCGCTTGACCCCCAGGGCTTGCTGGTCTCGGGACTGCTGACGTTTCTCTCGGGAGCGTCGCGGCGCATCGGGCTGGATAAGAACCGCGAGGGCAATACGCTCTTTCTCACCGAGGCAAGCGTTGCCAGCAAGCACCGGGCGCACCAAGTCGAGAAGCTCATGGGGTTCTGCGATGCGCTGGAGATTCCCCGCTTGGCTCCCCGTGTCCAGAGCTACTTGGCAGGCGATGCACCGCGCGAGAAAGCCTGGGTGGGGTGCATCATCGGAGCGAGCACGCCGGATAAGACCTGGCCGCTCGCACACTGGAAAGCCCTGCTAGGGGAGCTGGAGGCGCGGGAATTAACCCCCGTTTTGCTAGGTGGCCCCGGAGCGGAGGCCGAAGCCGCCGCACAGCTCGCGACACCGGGCTGTGTGAATCTAGCAGGCAAGACTAAGCTCCCCGAGCTGGCACAGGCACTGGCGCGCTGCTCCGTGGTGATCGGGGCGGACACGGGGCCGCTGCACCTCGCCGTCGCTGTCGGAACCCCCGTCATCGGGCTCTACGGCGTCACCGATCCCGCGAAGACTGGCCCGGCGTGGGGGCCAGCGCCCGCGCTTGTGCTTGATGCCGTCGAGAAAGAAGCCCCGCCCGAGAGCCGCCGCCCCCGCCACGGCACAATCCCCGATGCCCTCGCCCGAATCTCTGTGGAAATGGTCTTGGATGCCGTTGAGACATTGCGGAAGGGCGGATAAATATGGTATCTTCTTTGTAGATACGGAGATTGCTATGACCACAAAAGTACAGAAATGGGGCAACAGCCTGGCGGTACGAATTCCACGAACTTTCGCTGAGGCAGGGCGCCTCACGGAGAATGTATCCGTTGAACTCACGGTCGAAGCAGGACGATTAGTTCTGGAACGAACGCCTGAGCGCCCTCGGCTCGCCGATTTGTTAGAGAGGGTTACACCAGAGAACTGCCACGACGAAGTTGATTGGGGTAAACCTGAAGGTGAGGAAGTCTGGTGAGCGAGGGAGTTCCTGAACGAGGGGATATTGTCTGGCTGGACTTTGATCCTCAGGCTGGTCGCGAACAAGCAGGACGTCGCCCCGCACTGGTTCTCTCTATCCTCGCGTACAACCGCAAGGTTGGACTGATGCTTTGTTGTCCCATCACAAGTAAAGTAAAGGGCTATCCCTTTGAGGTACCCTTACCTGATGGCTTATCCATCGCAGGAGTGGTACTTAGTGATCAGGTGCGGAATTTCGACTGGCGGGCACGAAATGCGACTGTGACAGCACAGGTTCCTGAGAGTGTTGTGCAGAGTGTCTGTCAGCTGATCGAGACGCTTTGGGAGCCTGCTTCTTGAGAATCTGTGTGGTGCGGCTAGGGGGAATGGGCGATATTCTGCTGGCGACTCCAACACTTCGGGCGCTGGCGGCGCACTACCAGACCGACCAAGTAGACTTTGTGGTGGGGCCGGGCATGGAGGCGGCGGTGACGGGCCTGCCCTACGCGGCGCGGGTTCTGGCCTTTGATCGCAAGAAGCACTGGGGAGCGGGGCTGCCTGGCTTCCTCAAGACGCTCAAGGCTGAGGGGCGCTACGATCTCTTTCTGAACTTCCAGCCCAGTGTCAAGACGATCCTGCTGGGGGCACTGGTGCAACCAAAACAGACGATTGTTTTCAAAAAAGACCGTCGTAAGCAACCGGACACGGGCCGAGTGCGCCATGCCATTGATGATTTCGCCAAGGAAGTTCTGCCGCTCGGAATCACCGTCACGGATCGTCAGCTTGATTTTTTCGTGCCGGAGACTGCGCGGCAGTCGCTCGCTCAAAAACTGGACACTTCTACACCCTTTATCGCGATCAACCCGGCAGGGACGCGGGATATTAATCGCTGGCCACCGGAGCGCTTTGCCCAGCTGATCGAGCGCCTCGACTCTGTGGGGCATCGGGTGCTACTGCTCGGCGGGCCGGGGGATGTGGCGCTGGCCCAGGAGATCGTCGGTCTAGCCAAAGCACCGGTCGAGAACACGGCGGGCAAGCTGACCGTGAAAGAGCTGGGCGCACTGCTGGAGCGCGCGGCCTGCGTCGTGACGGGCGACACGGGGCCGCTGCACATTGCGTCTGCGGTGAAGGCACCGATTGTCTGCCTCTCCGGTGCCGCCGACCCGGACCGCACCGGCCCCACGCGCCCCGGCGATCTGGTCGTCATCAACCGCGAGCTGAGCTGCGTCCCGTGCCAGGCACGCTCCTGCAAGCGCGGCGATATCGCCTGCATGACACAGATGCCGGTCGAGTGGGTTCTGGACACGATAGAAAGACGGATGCGATGACACGAGAAGCGTTTGCTGCTGAGGCGGCGCGGCTAAAGGCGGAAGGCAAGAAAGTGGTCTTCACCAACGGCGTCTTTGATATCTTGCACGTCGGGCACCTGCGCTACTTGCAGCAGGCACGAGCGCTCGGCGATGCGCTCTTTGTGGGGGTCAATGCCGATGTGAGTGTGCGGCGGCTAGGCAAAGGCCCGGAGCGCCCCATCAACCCCGAGGACGAGCGTGCGGAGCTGCTTCTTGGCCTGAAGTGCGTGGACGCGGTCTGTGTCTTTGAAGAGGACACGCCGATTGAGCTCATCCGCGCCGTAAAACCCACTCTCCACTGCAAGGGCGGCGACTACGCCTCGCCCGATGCCCTCCCTGAAACGGCGATTGTCCGCGAGTACGGCGGCGACGTGGTCATTCTCTCCTTGGTTCCAGGGCGCTCCACCACAAACGTCGTAAAAAAACTTCAGGTATAATCCCGCCAGGAGGGCTGGGACGATGTTCTGTAAGAAGTGTCGTGCGCAAAATGAGGATGATCGTAAGTTCTGCGGAGAGTGTGGCGCAAAGCTAGAGCCACAGCCCGAACCGGTTGCGGTGGACGGGGATTCCGGGGCGTTTTACTGCACCAAACACAACAAAGTGGTCACGCGATTACGCTGTGGTCGCTGTGACACGCCTTACTGCGACCGCTGCCTGATCTTCGGCCCCACCGGAACCCGCTGCCGCGCCTGTGCCCGTCACCGCACCCCGATCCGCGCACGCGGCGTCGCCCATGAGGTCGCAAAAGGCGTCTCCAATGTCGCGAGTAGCGGACGCGGCTTCTGGTTCTACAGCTTCTGGGCCATGGTGCTACGCTTCATCGCCAGCCTCTTTGGCCGAAACTTTTAGTTCAAGTGAGCCATTGAAGACTGGCGAGATGACTATCGTCCTCGTAGCGTGGCTCTAATGTCGCGGCGGCGCTCTTCTTCTCGGGGATCGGGGGGCGGTGGGGGTTCTTTGATGGCTTTGTCTAGAAGCTCGACTAGCTCTTCGGTCTGGGTGAGCACTTTGCTGCTCTGGATATTCATCACGACCTTGCCTGCCTGGAACTCGTAGCCGCCCTGGGGTTTGTAGGCGGCAGTGAGAGCACGAAGCGCGTGCTTGGGCAGGAACACGCCGGACTTGAAGGTGATAATGACCTGGCGGGCCTCGGTCTGGATGTTCTCGATACCCACCTCGACGCAGCGCAGGCGCAGACGCAGTAGGCCCAGCGCGTTCCAGACCGGCGGGGGCGGGTCACCAAAGCGATCCTCGAACTCGTCTTGTAGGCGAGAAACATCGGCACGGTCTCGGACGGCGGCGAGCTTTTTGTACATCAGAATGCGCTGTGGCTCGGCGGGGATATAGGTCTGTGGGATGGTCGCGGCGACGGGCAGGTCCACGGTGGGCAGAGGAATGTCCTCTTTATCTAGCTCCTCGCCCTTGAGCTCGTGGATGGCTTGCTCCAAAAGCTGCAAGTAAAGATCGAAGCCGACCGAGCTCACTGTGCCGCTCTGCTCTGCCCCGAGTAAGTTCCCCGCGCCGCGTAGCTCTAAATCTCGCAAGGCGATCTTGTAGCCGCTTCCCAGATCCGTGAACTCGCGGACGGCATCTAGGCGCTGCTCGGCGATGGTGGTGAGGGCCTTGCCGCGCCGGTAGAGAAGATAGGCAAATGCCTGCACCTTCGAGCGCCCGACGCGGCCTCGGAGCTGGTAGAGCTGGCTTAGACCGAGCTTGTCGGCGTTGTCAATGAAGATCGTGTTGACGTTGGGGATGTCCAGACCCGACTCCACAATCGTGGTACAGACCAGCACATCGAACTTCTTGTGGTAGAACTCGAACATCGTGTCTTCGAGCTCATCGTCGCTCATCTGGCCGTGCGCCACTTTGCAGCGTGCATTGGGCACGAGCTGCTCGATATGGTTGGCAACATGGTAGATGCTCTCGACACGGTTGTGCAGAAAATACGCCTGCCCCCCCCGGTCAAGCTCGCGCAAGAGTGCCTCACGGATAATCAGATCGTCGAACTCTTTAACAAAGGTCTTGACGGCGCTCCGGCCCTCGGGAGGATCGTTGATCAGCGACATGTCCCGAATGCCCGAGAGCGACATGTGCAGGGTTCGTGGAATGGGAGTGGCGCTCATCGCCAGGACGTCCACGCTCTTGCGGAGCTGCTTGAGCCGCTCTTTGTGCGTGACCCCAAAGCGCTGCTCCTCGTCCACGATGACCAGCCCCAGATCCTTGAACTCAATGTCCTTGGAGAGAATTCGGTGTGTTCCCACTAAAATATCCACGCCCCCCACGCGCAAGTCCTCCAGAGTTTTTGACTGCTCACGTGGGCTACGAAAGCGCGAGAGCTGGTCAACCCGCACGGGAAAGGCGGCGAGGCGCTCTGAGAAAGTCTGGAAGTGCTGCGAGGCCAGCACGGTGGTTGGGCATAAGACAGCGACCTGGCGGCCTTCGCTGGCAACTTTGAACGCCGCGCGCATCGCCACTTCCGTCTTGCCAAAGCCCACATCCCCGCAGATCAGGCGGTCCATTGGGCGGGGCGACTCCAGATCGCGCTTCACATCCTCGATGGCGGCGAGCTGGTCGGGGGTCTCGGTGTAGGGGAAGGCTAGCTCCATGTCCTGAACCCACGGCGAGTCGGGCGCGTAGGCGTAGCCGTTCATTGCCTGGCGTGCGGCATAGAGCGCGATCAGCTCCCCCGCGATCTCTTTCACGTGCCGCTTGGCCTTCGCGGTCGCCTTCAGCCACTCGGTGCCACCCAGCTTATTGACCGAGGGTGCGCCGCCCTCCGAGCCAATGTATTTCTGGACACGATCCACTTGATCCACGGGCACGTAGAGCCGATCGCTTCCCTCGTAGGCGATGACCAGGAACTCTTTCTCCACGGGTGGGGCACCCGGAAACGGGGCCGTATTCATCTTGGTCAGCCCCGCGTACATCCCGACCCCATGATGAATGTGCACGACATAGTCGCCCGCCTTCACATCCAGCAGGCTCGTGATCCGCATTCCCTCGCGGAACTCACGGCGCTTGGTTTGCTTCTTGAACTTATGGCGCTCTCCAAACAGCTCGGCATCGGAGAGCACGACCAGCTTCGCCTCAGGGATTCGAAAGCCCGCTGTCAGTAGGCCATCGAGGAGCTTGGTTTTTTCGGTCTCCAGAACGCCAAATCCACGGATTCGTGGGGCTTGGGCGGAGACGATTACCACCCGGACGTCATTGCTGGTCCAGGTCGCGATGGCGTCTTTGATGGCAGTGGGGCGGCCTCCAAAGCTCTCAGCGGGGGCTCCCTGAACCGTGAGATGCTGCGAGGGCGCAAGAAACGGCAAGGCACGCGCGAGGAGAGTGAGCAGCAGGGTCGGGCGGGTCTGGGTGAGCTGGCGGAACGTTGGCTCGAAGCTTTCCCAGAAAGCTCCCCCAGCATTGGGGGCGGGGGGGGGCAACACTTCGCCACGCTCCGCGCGTGCGGTCAGGCTCTTGGTAATCGCCTCTAGCTCGCGCTCGGCGTAGGGCTCAAGTTGTGCGGGCTCGTCCAGAACCAGAATCACGTCCTCGGGCAGAAAGCTTGCGGTCGGAGTCGCATCGGGGTGGAGCAGGGGCAGGTAGCGCTCGACACCGCCGAAGTAGTTGGCCAGCCCCAGCTTGACAATATCACCCTCGGCACTATCGCGGAGCTTCTCGGCACGCTCGGGGCTAAGAGCCTTGAGTGCGCCGCTGAGCTGCTTTTTGAGGACCTCTTGCGCTGTCGCCATGCGCTCGCGGGTGAAGGCCATCTCGTGCGCGGCGACGATCACCGCACTCTCCCATGTTCCTTCACTGCGCTGGCTCTCAGGATCAAAGGGGCGCAGGCTCTCGATTTCGTCGCCAAAGAGATCAATGCGAACCGGGCCTTCCGCATCGGCGGGCCAGACATCCAGCAAGTCGCCGCGCCGTGCAAAGGTGCCGGGAAGCTGCACCAGGTCCACACGCCGGTAGCCAAAGGCATTGAGCCGCGCCGCTGTCTGATCCAGTGAGAGTGTCTGGCCCACCGCAAGGTTTAGTCGCCGACTCTTCAGCACACTGGGCGGGGGAGCAAGCTGGAGCAGGGCCGCTGTGGTGGTGACCAGAACATCGGGGAGGACTCCCTGCGCCAGATCCCCAAGAAGCCGAACACGCTTGCCCGAGCCGCGCACATCCCGCTCCGAGTCCGCATCGTCGAGTAGTAAGTTGAGCGACGACGGTAGGCGCTCGACAGTCTGCGCTTCGGGCAAGAACAGCCGGATAT
Organism: Armatimonadota bacterium; assembly: GCA_026392155.1. Classification (GTDB taxonomy): domain Bacteria; phylum Armatimonadota; class Armatimonadia; order Armatimonadales; family Armatimonadaceae; genus Armatimonas. The sequence goes on from JAPLCP010000095.1 coordinate 24,253, forward strand.
CGTCGGTGAGGCGCTGCGCGGTTTCGTCGGTGTAGGTGACAATCACCAGCGGTTTTTTCAGATCCCCCTGAAGTCGTGCCAGAAGCCAGCCACGTGCAGCCACGGGCATTCCTTCAAGCTGGACAGCACAGAGACCCTGGCCCAGCGCGTCTTCCGCCTGTGCCAGGGTCTTCCAGCCATCCGCCAGCGAGAGCAGAGCGGAGAAATTCATGAGCAAGAGATTATACCGCGCACGCAAAAACTTATTTCTCAAAATTCAATACATAGACTCTAGGGGCATCCTCGCCGATAGGACGGTAAAATACCGCATAACTTATGGACTCAACCAACCCGGAGTACGACGAAGGCAAGGCGTTTCTGCGCGCCCGGCAGTTCACCGAGGCCGCGACGGCCTTTCAGAAGCTCGTGGAGACCGACCCCGACGATGCGGAAGCGTGGCAGTTTCTCGGAGCTGCCCGTAGCCAGACGCGGGAGTGGCCCTCGGCGGTCGCTGCGTTTCGCAAGGCCGAGTCCCTCGACCCTTCAGTGCGCAACCGCTATAACCTGGCGGTTGCCCTCAAAGAGGGGCTGGGGCGCAACGACGAAGCTCGTCTGTATCTCGAGCGAGCGCTGGAGCAAGACCCTGAGCACGCCCCCACCAAAGAGCTTCTCAGGCAGCTTATCGCCCTCACCGCCGCACCACAGTACGATGCCCGTCAGGCACAGGCCCAGCTTGTCCATTTGGATCGCTTGGGGGCACCGGTGCCGATGGCGCGCAAGCTCTTAGGGATTTTTGTGGCTGTGGTGGTGGCAGCGGTGACGTGTTATGTGTGGACACTCCTGCCCGTCGGTGGCCCTCTAATCGCACTGGGGGCGGGTTGGATCGTGGGACTGCTCACCGCAAAGGCTTGTGGGCGCGGGGGACAGACCGCAGCGCGAATCGCAGGATGGGTCGCAGGGCTGTTTTTTGTCCCACTCTGCCTCCTGTTTAGCGTTGTAGCGTACACCAGTGGCAACTATCTGAGCCTGCTACTTAACATTTTTGCTATTTTTGTGGGGATCTCGCAGGCCTATAAAATTGCCATGACGACGGAATAATTTCAGGACCGAAGGAGAGCGTAAGGACATGTCTACCGCGCGCGAGCAGGGGATCTTAAGGCTGAAGGAGGGGCGCTTTGCAGAAGCTGCGGGTGCCCTCGCCGATGCCGTGGCGCAGGATGCAAGTGATGTAGGAGCCTGGCGACTGCTGGGCGGAGCGCTCTCGGCTCTGGAGGACACCGCGGGAGCCGTCGCCGCGTTTCAGCGCACGGTCGAGCTAGATGGGAGCCAGCCTAAGAACCACTACAACCTCGCTCTGGCGCTTCAGGCCGCAGGAGATCGG
>JAPLCP010000095.1:25662-29038 GCA_026392155.1 Armatimonadota bacterium
GAGAGGGGCACGCCAGCACCTCACGCATGCTCTAAAGCTAGATCCCCACTATGAGCAAGCCACTCTTCGCCTCCGTGAGCTGGACGCACTCCCCACAGCCCCTCCGCCTCCTCCGCCCGTTGCACCCTCAATGCGGGTACCTCCGCCGCCTCCCCCGAGCTACTCTGCGACGGGTCAGAGCTATGCCCCGCCCCCGACACTGGGCTCGGGAGCCTATGGTGCGGCTCCACCGGTCTACGGCTACGGTCAGGCACAGCGCACGCAAGAGCCCGTCGGGCAGCGAGCCTATGGACAAGCGCCTCGGGTCAATGGCACCAATGTCATGGTTTTGGGCATTCTAGGGGTCGCCCTTTTTCCGATTCTCTCGCCGTTTGCCTGGTACCACGGCAACCGCGCGATGGAGCTGCTCAAGCACGATCCTCAGGTAGATCCTCAGCAGCGTGCCAATGCCAACACGGGCCGTATTCTGGGGATGGTGGGGACCTTCTTATTGGTAATGTTTTTTCTGTTGGGACTCTTGATTGGACTGGCGGGTGGGTTTCAGTAAGCCCGACTGTCACAAAACGGCGCATGGGATCGTCTTTAAGAAAAATATGAAACGTAAGATCGCATCTTTTGGGCTAGCTTTAAGCGCTGCCTTGTCACTGGTGGGCTGTAGTGGGACGAATGGTTTTGACCTGCGCTTCCCACAGCGGGTTGTCTTCACGTCCCGCCGCGATGGCAACTCCGAGATCTATCTCATGGACAACCGGGGCATAAACCCCACTCGCCTAACCAGTAACACGGCCCGCGACTTCCAGCCCAAGCTCAAACAAGACCGTAGCCTGATTGTCTTCACGTCGGATCGCGACGGCGGCGACTACGATCTCTTCACCATGGACATTCGAGGGCGAACGGTGACGCAGCTCACTCGCAACAACAAGCTAGATGCCGACCCCGCCTTTTCGCCCGATGGCTCTCAGCTTGCCTTTGTCTCGGATCGCGATGGCAATGATGAGATCTACCTGATGAACACAGACGGCACCAATGTCCGCCGCCTCACCAGTAATAACTCGCGGGATGAGAGCCCCGTCTGGTCGCCCGATGGTACCAAGCTTGCCTTCTCCAGCAACCGGGATGGGAACTTTGAGGTTTACTCGATGGATGCCGACGGTAACAACCAGAAGCGCCTGACCAATAACGCCGCCTCAGACGACTCACCGTCCTGGTCGCCCAGTGGCTCACAGATCGCCTTTGCCACGGATCGCAATGGTAAATTCAATATCTACACGATGAACGCCAACGATGGCACGGAAGTTCGACGCTTAACCACCAGCACCACCACCGACGACGACGCACCCAGCTATGGCAGCGATGGAGCCTCGCTGTATTTCGACTCCAACCGCACCGGTAACTTCGAGATCTACTCCATGAACGCCAGCGACGGCACCAGTGTGGTACGTATCACCGATATTCCGGAAGACGACACGGGGCCTCACTCCCGCGCCGTTGTTTCCAGCACCGCACGTGACCGAAAGGCAAACCGATGAAAGGTTTGCTTCTGAGTGCTCTTGCCCTCTCGCTTCTCGCTACCCCAGGTTTTACCCAGTCTCGTGAGCGTGAAGAAAAAAAACAGGAGTCAGGCCGCTCCCGTGAAGAGACCAAGCAAAAGCCCGATTCCCGTAGCCGCGATGATCGCAGAGACCGCCGTGATGACGATATTATCATCCTCTCAGATCCCTTTCCCTCATGGCCAGGTCCTTTCCCCTCACGGCCAGGACGTGGCAATAACTCTACACGCCTACCGCGCCTGACCTTCCTCCGCGAGGGGGTTGGCCTTTGCACCATGAGCGAGAACGCCCAGAGTGCCGAAGTACTACGACGCAATATCGAAATTGGCGCGACCAGCCCCGCTCGTGCGCCGCGTCGTGGCCGCCTCGCCTATGTTGCTCCCCGTGACGGTCAGCTCGCCTTGTTTACGATCAGTGACGACCTCAGACGTGGCCACCGCCTGACCAACCCAAAATGGGGAAGTGCCGACATGCCATCTTGGTCTCCCGATGACAACGACCTTGTCTTTGTCTCCAGCCGCGACGGTAACGAAGAGCTCTACACCATCAGTGCCAGCGGGGGAACACCACGCCGCCTCACCAACCACCCGGGCCGCGATACCCAGCCGGCATGGTCACCGGGTGGGAAATGGATCGTCTTCGTCTCCGAACGTGGCGGTCAGCCCGCTCTCTGGCGCATTCCCAGCCGTGGCGGCAATGCCATCGCTCTGGAAGGTTGCCCCCCCGGAGTCCCCAGCGACCCCACCTTCTCTCCCGATGGCCGCTTCATTGTGGCCAGTTTTGAAGAAGCACCGGGCAAACAACACCTCTGGAAAATAGACCTAGATGCCAAAGAAGCCCCCCAGCGCCTGACTTCCGAGCCCGGCATCTACCGAAACCCAACCTTCCGCCCCGATGGTAGTAAACTCGCGCTCAGTGTCCGGCTCGCATCTGGCGGCTACGCCCTCGCTCTCCTAGATTTTGCTTCCAGTGGCCTCCAGCAGCTCACCCCCGGAACCCTCAGCGATCATCGCCCGGTCTGGTGGTAATAATATCTCCAAACCATCCTTGACAGTCTCTCGTAAGGGGGATATACTCCCTCTTGCATAACGACGCGGGGTGGAGCAGTTGGTAGCTCGTTGGGCTCATAACCCAAAGGTCGGAGGTTCAAGTCCTTCCCCCGCACCCATGTGCATGAAAACATGCAGAGTCCCTTTTTCTTTTTCCAGCATCGTCACCGAATCGACGAGACAGCCTAGAAGAAGCGTTCGCTCCTCCAAGCTCAGTTGTTGCCACCGGTAGCTAAAGTCACCCCACAGAGCGGCAAGCGCCGCGCTGTCTGGGCGAGGGGCAGAGAGCGAGCCCAATTGGGCCTGTCCCTCCGCAATCTTCGTGTCCTGCTCTGCTCCCAGCGCTTCGAGCTGGCGGACTTCCTTGTTGAGCGCCGCCGAGCTACCACCGTCCCGAATCGCCGCCACCAGCCGCGCGATCTTCTTGTCCGTCTCCCGCCGGTTGCGCTTGTGCCGCGCCAGCTCCGCCGAGAGGTCGTCGGTCTCGGGGAGGCGCTTGGCGGCTTCCCTGATCAGGGTCGTCAAGCGGGTGGGGTGCTTGGCGCAGCGGGCTATCTCCGCGACCACGACCTCATGAAGTGTGTGGGCGTTTACCCGCTTGACCGTGCACTCCGCTCCGTGCTTGCAGGCGCGAGGGTGAGCTGCCCCCATTTTTAGTACCATCGCCATCCTCAGTCTTTACCGCTTTTCCCTCTCGGTTTCTCCTTTTCGGTGTTGGGTTCCGCCGAGGGTAAGCCGTCCGTAGAGTCGCCTAGCTTCTCGTCCGCTTTAGAAGAA
>JAPLCP010000203.1 GCA_026392155.1 Armatimonadota bacterium
CCAACAGGAAAACTCCTGCGTGGAGAAAGAGAAACTTGGAGTGGACCCGCACAATTTCAAGCAACGGCACCTGGCTCTGTGAGCACAAGAACCGTGACGCTCCCTTGCGCCGCCTTCTGCCAGGTCAGTTGCTTGCTGTCTCACGTTGGGCAAAGCGGATCAGCTGGGTAGTGCCGTCTTTTTCTAGCCCAAGTGCTTCGTTGAGGCCCGGTGAGAGCAGGATCATCCCAAAGAGCGCCTGCGCTCCAAAGCCATAGAGTTTCTCCAAAGCGGATTTTCCGGGAGGTGCACCGCCGGGTTTGGACACCAACATAGTGGCGATAAAACGAACCTGACCACCGAGCAGAATGGGGATTCCCTCGGGGCGCGGCGCTCCCACGGGAACATACTGCGCCTGACGGAGTAGCTCCACCCGCTCTTTCGCTAGAGTATAAGAAAGTGGTAGCAGCTCCCGATCTACGCCCATGCCGTGGCCCAGCACCGACCAGGAGTGCAGCCAGGCATCCAGCTCTTTGCGATCCTTGCCCGGCTCCACAAGCTTCCGGGCGATCATTGCCTCGATGGGCCACCAGGCAAAGGTGTAGAGCACAAAGGCAAACGACTGCGCATTCATGGGCTGACGCTCCCTCGGGTTCCACTTCAGGCCACCACGGGTCGCCTCGGCCACTTTCTGGTGCAGCTCGCCCAGTGCGACGGCCTCAGCATAGTTGTTCTTGAGAAAACCCTCGCGCCCGGAAAAGTCCGCCATGATGCGCCCCATCAGCGCCCCTGTCTCCTGCATGCGCGGCGTGAAGTCCTTGGGTAGGCGCTGGGTTTGCATCAGAATCGGCGCGATGTCGCGGGCGGCAAAGGTGGCAGCCAGCGAGGACGTCCCTAGAACCTGCTGGATGAAGGCGTAATGCTTTGCCTGAAAGCTTGCGCCGAGCCGAAGCTGCTCGAAGTCAAGCCAGGCAGGCGGCGTTTTTCGCGGCGTAATCGGACGTATCCGTGCCGGCGCGAGAGCCGCCTGCCTGGCCATGTTGTTTAGCCCTTGACGGCTTTCACAATCGCGGCAGAGTCAATACCGTAGGCCGCAAGCAGCTCGTCGGGCTTGCCAGAGCGGGGCATCTCGCGGATGGCAAGATGCGTGAACTTCTGGGCGGTGACGCAGTTTTTGGTGAGGGTCGCGGCGACCACATCGCCCAGACCACCCTCAGGCCAGTGGTCCTCGACAATGACCAAATGATCGGTCTCAGCGGCGGCCTTCAAGATCGCGGCCTCGTCCACGGGCTTGATCGAGTAGAGATCAATCACACGGATCTTAATCCCCTCCGCAGCAAGTGCATCTGCCGCTTGGAGCGCCTCGATGAGTGTGATACCTGCGGCAATCACTGTGGCTGTAGTGCCCTCACGCAGGGTCTTGCTGCCGCCAATCTCAAACTTCTCGGTGGCAGGGTAGATCACCGGAGTCGCTTCACGAGTGGCACGCAGATACGCAATACCGTCGTAGTCGGCCATGAGGCTCATCAGGTGGGCACAGCTCACCGCATCCGACGGATAGAGAACCGTCGCGCCATAGATCGAGCGCATCATCGCTAAATCTTCGAGGGCCATCTGGCTCGCGCCGTCCTCGCCAATCGAGACACCCGCATGGGTTCCCACTAACCGAAGCTTGGCACCCGAGATCGCGCCCATACGGATCTGGTCGTAGGCGCGGCAGAAGAACGCCGCAAATGTCGCGGCAAAAGTATTCTTGTCCTGAACATCGAGGCCCTGCGCCACGCCTACCATCACCTGCTCGGCGATATAGACCTGAAACAAACGCTCTGGGGCCACTTTACCAAGGCTCTCGGTATAGGTCGAGTTGCCCACTTCCGCGTCCACGGCAAAGAGATTCCCACGGGACTTCCCCAGTGCGGCAAGCGTGTCGCCATAGGCCTTGCGCACGGCGACTTTCACGCCCACTTCGTAGCTCGGGAGCACCAGCGGCGCATCGGCAGTGAACGGCGCGGGTGTGAGGTCCTCAGGGAGCTGCGGCTTGACGGTGTAGCCCGAGATTGGGCCGGCCTGCAACAGCTCGGCATAGGCTTTGTCCGCCTCGTCGGGCTTAAGGGCCTTGCCATGCCAGCCAGGCGCGCCTGCAAGCCAGCTCACGCCGCCGCCCTTTTCGGTCTTCGCTAAGATACAAACCGGCGAGCCCGTGTGTGCGACTGCTTCGGCGTAGGCCTCATCAATCTCCGCAACATTGTGGCCATCCACGATCAGCACTTTCCAACCAAACGACGAAACGCGAGCCGAGTAGGTCGCCATGTCATGGCCGAGAGCCGTCTCGCCACGCTGACCGAGCTTATTGACATCCACAATCGCAATTAAGTTATCGAGCCCCTGCTCCGTGGCGACCATCAGAGCCTCATAGTTGGAGCCCTCCGCCATCTCGGAGTCACCCAGCAGACACCAGACCTTGTAGGGAAGCTTCTCAATGTGCTTTCCCGCAATCGCAACACCCACCGCAATCGCCAGTCCTTGGCCTAACGAGCCAGTCGCGGCGTCAATGTGCGGAATGATCGGGGTTGGGTGGCCCTCGTAGATCGAGCCAAACTTGCGCAGCGACAGTAAATCCGCCTCGGAGATCGCACCGGCAGCGAAGTACATGGCGTAGAGCACGGGGCAGGCATGGCCCTTGGAGAAGATCAGATGGTCGTTGTTAGGGTGATTGGGGTTTGTGTAGTCGTAGCGCTGGTACTTGGCCTGAAGCACGGCCATCAGATCGGCGGCGCTCATCCCGGAGGTCGGGTGGCCGCTGCCTGCGGCGGTAGTGCAGCGGATCGAGTCAGCACGAAGCTGGCGCGCAAGATCATTGAAGAGCTGAAGTTCTTTGGCGTCTGCCATTATATAAACGTCCTTTAGTTTACGGAAGTATCCTGAGCCATTGTACCGCACAAGGGGTCAGAAACCATGGCCTTGAAGATTAAGCAGGGCTTAATCTCTACTCTGGAAAAACTACCTTATAATCTCTCGTATGCCCTCTCGTTTAGCCCTCTCACAAACAGCCAGCTTGGCCCTGACGTTGCTGATCTCTAGCGCAGCAGTTCCTCAAAAGAGCGCGCCACGCCCCTACTTACATGCTCCCTCACGGGAGAGCTATGCCACCTTTAATCCGGAAGGGCGGACGATCATGACGACGGGGCGCTTTCTCCAACCCGCCGGAGAGCATGTCGCCGTTGCAAGCTGGCCGCATGGCTTGGTGCTGAGCCCCGATGGAAAGACGGCCTTTGTTGCCAGTGATGGTGTGGGGCAGCTGATCTCGGGATGGCAGAGCGGCACTCCTACGGTAACACCTCTCAAGGCCGAGGCTCTCAGCCCCAAAAAACGACGTAATAATACAGGGGCGGTGGCCTTTTCTGCCGATGGCAAGACGCTCTACTGGGGCGGCGGTGACTCCAGCGGTGTCCAAGTGTTCGATGTCGCCACCCAGAAGTTTCTCCGGCACCTCTCCGTCAACGTCCCCGTGAACGGTAAGCCTTTCGCAGACAGCTTTGTGATGGACCTGAAGCTCAGCCTCGACGGTGCCTATCTCTACTGCGCTGATGTGGCCAACTTCCGCCTCGTCACCCTATCTACCAAGACGGGCAAAGTGGTTAGCTCGGTTGCGGTGGGACGCTATCCGTATGCGCTTGCGGTCTCAGGAACCAAGGTCTACGTCGCCAATATCGGGCAGTTTGCCTACCAAGCGATCCCCGCCCCGAAGTCCGCGGCACTTGACAAGCGTGGCCTGACGAGGCCCGCCTTTGCTTACCCGAGTAAAGAAGCACGTGGGGGCGTCGAGTTTGAAGGGCGAAGCGTGCCGGGACTTGGCGATCCCAATGCCCTGGAGGCGTTCTCGGTCTGGGGCGTGGAGATGCAGACCCCGGCCCAACCCAAAATTATCCGCAGGGTTAAGACCGGCCTGCTCGTTGGGGCTCCGTCGGACAATGGCAAGACGGTCGGAGGGAGCGCTCCTAACTTTCTGAGTGTGAAGGGCGAGACGCTCTATATCTCCAACAACAACAATGATTTAATCCAAGCTCTCGATCTACGCACGGGGAAGCTCACGCAGAGTACTCGCATCGAACCCTCGCCGCTAACCGCAAAGCTACGCGGCGTCCAGCCTTCGGGCATGGCGCTCTCACCCGATGGAAGCCGCCTCTATGTCGCCGAGAGTGGGATCAATGCGATTGGAGTTCTGGACACGCGCTCGGGTAAGATACTCGGGCATATTCCAACCGCATGGTATCCCTACCGCGTTGGTGTCTCCGCAGATGGCAAGAAGCTCTGCGTGATCTGCTTCCGTGGTTTTGGCAATGGCCCCAGCGCGGGCGCGAGTGTCTCTAAGAGCCCGTATGCGGGGATGAAGGGGGTCTTCACCACGGTAACGGTGCCCACCCAGAGCCAGCTCGTGGCGCTGACTCGCGAAGTGCTGACGAACAATGGAATGGTTGATGCGAGCGCGGACCGTGCACAGCTCTCCTCACCGGTGGTTCCCACCGAGCCGGGGAAGCAATCCGAGCAAGTTAAGTACGTGGTTTTTATCACGAAAGAGAACCATACTTTTGATGCCGTCTTTGATCGCGTTCCTGGAGCCAAGCACGACCCAAGCCTGATCCAGTGGGGCTACCATCAAAAAGTCTCCGCGCCCGGTCAGCCGACGCTCGACGATGTGGCTATCATGACCAATCACAACGCCCTTGCGCGGCAGTTCACCGTCAGCGATAACTTCTACATGATGCCTGAAGGCTCCGGGGTCGGGCATAGGTGGCTGGTCGGTGTGGAGCCTAATAACTTCTGCCAGATGCTCTACACCTTGGGCTGGGAGCCGATGCTCAATACCAGTGCACTGGGTCGCCACGCCTCGTTTGACTCCAACGGCTCGATTGCCCCCGAGGACTACCCTGAAGCGGGTGCGATGTGGGAGCATCTGGCGCGTCACAAGCTCTCTTTTCGTAACTACGGTGAGGGCTTTGAGTTTGCCGGTGTGGGCGAGGCTGAGAATCAAGGCAAGACGGGAGCACGAGAGGTGGTCAATATCCCGATGTCCAAAGTACTCTTTGACAATACTTGCTTTGACTTTCCAATCTTTAACATGAACATCCCCGACCAGTACCGCGCCGACTGGTTCGAGCAGGACTTCACAAAGCTCTTTCTTGGCGGCAAGAGCAAGAAGCCCATGCCGCGCTTTATCAATATCGCGATCTGCAACGATCACGGCGATGATCCCAAACCAGCGAAGGGCTATCCCTATCGCGCCTCCTGGATGGCAGATAACGACCTCGCGCTTGGCCGTATCGTCGAGTTTCTTTCGCACACGCCCTACTGGAAGAACATGGCGATCTTCGTCACGCAAGACGACTCTGGGGGTGAGCCAGACCATGTGGATGCCCAGCGCAGTGTCTTACTCGCCATCAGCCCCTGGATCAAGCGTGGCTATGTCTCGCACCGACACACCACGATTCTTAGCATGCACCGGACGCTCTACCAGATCCTGGGGCTGCCGCCACTCAATCTTCACGATGCGCTCGCCAACGATCTCTCGGACTGCTTCACCACCAAGCCCGACTTCACGCCCTACACCCACACCCCCATTGACGCACGCATCTTTGACCCAAGCAAAGCTAAAGACCCGAAAGACCCAGACTATAAAGCCGCCCGACTCCTGCCCTCGATTCGCCGGGATGGCCCAGAAACATTGGGAAAGTAGAGCCTATTTTTGCCAGGAGCGAGTTTCCAAAGTTTAGAGAAACGCTTCTGTAACAGGTTTTCCATCGAGGCTAGTGGGCAGTGGCACTCCCGCTAGCCAGAGTGCGGTCGCTGCGGTGTCGCAGGTCGAGATGGGGCCTGCGAGCTGCTTGCCAGGCACGACTCCCTTACCCCAGGCGATCCAGGGGATCAGGCGATCCTCGGGGATGTCCAGCCCGTGTGTCTTGTCGTGACCTCCGTGATCCGCCGTGAGAATCACCACGCTGTCTTGTTCGATGCCCGCACGCTTGATCGCGGCAAGCACCATTGCTAGCGCCTCGTCTTCATCGGCGAAGGCTTGTTTTTGTTGTGGCGTGCCCCACCCGAACTCGTGGCCTGCGCCATCGGAGTCGGCGAAGTGGATAAAGCACAAATTAGGCTTCGCCGCGACGATATGCTCTGCGGCAAGCTGGGCGACCGTCTTGGCGGCATAAGCGGGAAACGAGAACTCCTTGACTGTCTTGGGGACAAAGAGATGCAGGAACTTAGACTTGCCCACAAACATCGCCGTCTTGAGCTTTTGCTTGCTCCCCAACGCAAAGATCGTCGGTACCGTCAACATCCCCCGCTCCGGCTCCCAGTCGTTCCAGAGGATCTTATGCTTGCTGGGCTCGACTCCGGTGAGCATTGAAGTGTGCGAGGGAAGCGTGATGGAGGGCATGATGGTCTTTGCCTCCCAGGTAAAAGCCGCTGACTTGAGTAAATTCTGGAGCACGGGCATCCGGCTTTCTTGCATCACGGAGGGCTTACCGCCATCAAAGGAGATAATAAAAACGTGCTTGGCGCGTGGACTATTCTGAGAGATCACAACCCATTATAGAACCTGTGACAAGGAAATTTATTAAATCTGAATGAATCTCCAAAATTTAATATCCCAGCAAGATATTTTCTAGCACAGCAAAATGGGGAGACGGAGCGATTCATGAAAATAATTTCGTATGAATATCTCACAATACTGTATTTAAAAGTAAATATAAAATCAAATAAAAAACTTAACAGAAATCTATCAACAAATAGAGGGCATCATCCCGGCTAGGCGCTTGTCTGGCCGGGATTTTTGGTTCAAAATAGCCCTGGCAGTTCTTACCGCCAGGAGGATCGGTGTCACCGGAATCGTCTCCGGCACCAGCCCAGAAGAGGTAGTCCAACAAGTGACAGAGCGACTCAGCACCGATATCCCCCCAGAAAGCAGCCGCAAGCTGTGGACTTCAACCTACCTTTTGGCGGGATTGCGGTACGCGCCAGAAATTGCCGGTAAACTATTGGAGCAAGTAGCGGCACAGATGAAAGAATCCATGACATATCAGAAGATCAATCGCCGATGGCCGTGAGGAAGGCATTGCTCAAGGGGTAGTTCAGGGCATTGCTGTAGGCGAACGTCGTCTCTTTTTGAAGATGGCTTCTCGCCGCCTGGGTGAGCCCGATGCGGCAACCCTCGCCAAAGTATAGTCCTCGTCAATTATATTGATAGTATCCACAGTGCCGAAAACAAGAGCGAGCCAAGGTATCCGGAATAGCCGACAAAGCATCGGCAAGCGCTTGCTCGCGACCAGCGTCCTCACGAGGGCCAGCACGTCGAATCAGGCGCTTGACAAAGCCCCAAG
>JAPLCP010000145.1 GCA_026392155.1 Armatimonadota bacterium
AAAACTAGCCATGCTTTATCATCTCTAGGAGAGAGTAAAACTACTTTTTCAGCAAGTTTTATTGCTTTTTCAAGACGATTATCAAGCTCACGACGATCCATATAGATATCAATAAGCTGTTGCATCAGCTCTGTTCTACCTTGCGCTTTCTCATCAAGGACAGATAGAGCAGTCTCAAGCTGCAATTCAGCCTCATCTTTTCGTCCCATACGATGCAACTGTTCAGCAAGCTGAAGGCTAAAGACACCGTGATTCTTGGGAGTTTTCTTAATCGCTTCCTGAAGACATATCAATCGTTTTTGGAGCGTCTCTTGAGTTTCAACTATATTGTAGGCATGAATCAGCAGTATTAGATCTTCCACACGTCGCTCAAAGGTAAGCGCTTCAATGAGTTGTAGATACTCGGCGTTGCGCTTCTGTCCTCGATACGCTTCGGCAACAGCAAGCTTGGCACGCCGTAGCTTACGTGGCTCTGATGTTTTGGTCGCACGTTGAGCCTGCCGTAACGCACTGGTAAAGTCTCCTTGAAAACCTGCTGCGACTGCATACCAATACGCGCTGTCTGCACTTTCTCCACTTTTCTCAAGGGCTATTGCCGCAAGTAGTGCCGTCGAAAACTGCTGATCAGATGCTGCTATTCGCTCAAATGCATACGCTGCTTTTTTGTAGTCTCCACGACGCATGTACTCATGTCCAATTTTCTCATAGACATCAAGCGCCGACGGATTGATTTTATTGGCTTCCTGCCAAACTCTCAGAGCCTCATCATATTTTTTTTGCTGATTCAGGATCATACCGTACAGGTAGCGCGCCCCTACAGGATCAGGAGCATTTGGTATAAGTTTCTCCATACAGAGACGAGCACGATCTAAATTTCCCAGCGCAAAATCACATCGTGCAGACAAGCTTAAAGCCCCGACATCGTTAGGGTGCAACTTGATAAATCGTTGAGCTAACTTTTGAGCTTCTTTTTCTTCACCACTTGATAGTAAGGCAAGTATAAAACGCTCAAATACAGGTATTTCTTTAATATCGGGATGTGCAGACAGCCAGCTTTTTAAAAGCGAGATAGCCTCATCTGGACGCTCAGCCTCAGTGTAACTACCCGCCAGATTCAGTATAGCCTCAGGGTTATGGGGAGCGAGTTCGAGTGCTTTTTTTAACTCAGTAATTGCCTCATCTTCTTGAGCGAGATGACTAAGAGCCCTGCCTAACGATGGACAGACTTGTTGATCAGAAGCGCCCAGCAGTCGGGCGGACTTGAGATAGCGCTCAGCAGAGAGATAAAAACCATTCTGCTCTTCTAGGGTTCCTAATTTTAGATACGCCTCGGTATCGGAAACATCCGATTTTATCCGACTCAGCCAGTAGCGTTTCTGAGCTTCTACAGAAGCGGAAACAGGAAGAGGAGCAGGCTTACGATGAAGCAAAAAATTGCTCACCGGAAGCACTGCTCCACTCACAACAAGTATCCCCAACAAAAAATACAGACGTGGTTGTCTCGTTTTAGCTGAGGATTTTTTCATCGAGATCTACGGAGAGGGCGTGTTGTCGCCACCACGGACACCCGCTTGACCAAAGATATCAAACTCTCCACCCCAGTCAAGGCGAGTGTCAAAAGCATTTCCTGGACGCCGGGCGATCCGAGTCGCTCCAGGACGAATCCAGAACTGACTGAGTTTAATGGCTTTAGCATGCCCATCAAAGTAGATAACGTTACAAAGGCCATTATGGCGTGGAACTGGAACCTTAGTGGGGTTGTCTGCACCTTCCCAACTTAACCGGTTCGGATTCAAGAAGATCCCAGCACCTTGCGCACGCTCATACCCTCCAGGTTGCTTATAGCTGTCCGGGTTATTCAAAAAGGCCGTTCTACCCGCACGGGAACCCGCGTTCCAGGCATCGCCTCCCGTTGAGATAGCCCCCGAGTCTGCGAAGATAACGAGCTCAGCAGGTTTATTGAGCTGAGGCAAAGTCGCGACCGCAGCACCTTCGTTCCCCGCAGGGCCGCCACCACCCCAAGTAGCCATCGTATCGTTAATACCATAACCCATAACACGGTTGATGCGCTCAGGCGTCTCTAGATCATGACACCAGTCTGGCCCTTGCGCTTCACTCTGATCAGGGCAAGTCATCACCGCATGGTTCTTGATATAGGGCATGATGATATAGTGCCAGAAACGACGCCAGTCTCGAACCTGACCATTTTGCGATCCTACTTGTGCATCGGAGTAGTTCATCCAGATAGGAAGCACCGTTTCGTCATAATCCTGCATGTACATCATTAAAGCCGTGCCAAGCTGCTTGGTATTTGACAGACAAGCAATTGCACGCGCTTTTGCACGGGCTTGAGCAAAAACGGGAAAGAGAATCGCAGCAAGAATCGCGATGATCGCGATCACGACAAGAAGTTCGATCAGGGTGAAGCCTGCCTTCTTAGCAAGCTTTGGAGTCATACTCATTAAAAAAACCTCCGTGTTCAAAGTTTCAACGGTGATAATCAACTGAAGAAAAACCGGTTTATCAGACCAGTTCGACCAAGTATATCACACCCTGTCTTCAGGTGTAGTGGTAGAATAGTACACTCTCATTTTCTTTTTTACCATGAGCGAAAACCAACAAGCCCTTCGTGAAGTGCAACAAATCGGTGAAGATACCCAAGAGCGCTTGGTGACGATGCAACAGCTCCCTCTGCTCGCATTGCATAAGCTGGGGATGGTAGGTCACTCGGATGCCCGGGCGGGTTTTCATTTCGTACGCTCCTGTCCCCACTTCGCTCAGGTGCTTGTCACTTTGGAGGGTTGTGGTATCGTCCGTGTCAAAGAAAGCTGGCAGGAGCTTAAGCCAGGCATGGCCTATCTGATGCCTACTAGAGCGTTCAGTGCCTACTACGCCCGAGGAGGCGAGATATGGAGCGTGATCTGGGTGCATATCAATGCGGACACACTGAGCTTTCCCTCACCTGATGCCCAGATTCTGCACCGCGATACTCGCGCACTTCAATACAGTGTCGAGGGGCTTTTGTACGAAGCGCATGGCCTCGCAGAGCCCGAGCCCCTGGCTGACTGGGTGCGTCTGGTTGCCTGTGAGGTTCGTCGGCTGGTTAGTGGGACACCGGGAAACGCCATGCGTCTTGCGCCTCTCTGGAGTGATGTCCAGACAAACCTGACGTATCCCTGGACGTGTGAGGAACTGGCAGCGCGGCTCAATCTCAGCGGGGAGCGCCTGCGAAAGCTCTGCCAGGAGACCGTGGGTACCAGCCCGATGGCCCATGTCACGCAGCTTCGGATGCGCCATGCAGCCGCGCTCTTGGCCTCGGGAGGCTACAGTGTGACAGAAGTCTCATGTCGCGTCGGCTACGACAACACCCTGGCTTTCTCTACCGCCTTCAAGCGCGTGATGGGCACCACGCCCTCGTCGTGTCTGCCCCGGCATCGTTAACCATCTAGCACCAGCCGCACCTAGCATCAAAACGGCAGAAGCTGTGAGGGCTTTTTTCTGCGCCCAAATTGCGTTTTCGGAGATGGACAGCTCGTGAAGGAGTGGCGGCGATACGCTGAGGCCCGGTTTCTTGCTCCGGCCCTGCAAACTTGGTTTGGGTTGCAGGCTTTACGCGGCGTAGATCGTGTCGCGGTTTTGGAGGTGGCCTTTGAGGATTTTTCGTGAGACAGGCAGCTTGCCGTCTACCACACCAAGCGCTTTGTCCATGGCGATAAACTTCTCGGCGTTCTGTGGGCTTTTCTCCCCGATAACCACGCCCTGTGTGTAGAGCACGTGATCGAAGTCCTCGCGCGGGTGCACCACGCCGTCGTGGATGTGCAGAGTCGGGAAGAAGAGGGAGCGGCCCATACGGTTATCGAACTCAAAGGCCATCGGGTGCACACTGGCGCCGTTTTTTGCCGCCGCCTTGAGCTGAAAGACCGCAAAGCCGTAGCGCCGGTAGCTGGGCACCTGATCCCAGGTCTCCATGGGCAGGACAAAGCGTGGATCGAGCCGGGCAAAATCGGCGATCGTCGGCACAAAGCTCGCCACAAAGTCCCCCACTTCGGCAACGGGCAGAGGCTCAGGCAGCGCCGACGTTGGAACGGGGAGATTGCCTGCCCCAAAGCCACCACGGCTTGCTTTTGGAGCCGGGAAGCCTTTCTTGAGATCGTCGAAGAAGCTAGCGTACTCTTTGAGATTGACAAAGCGCACCGCATCGGGCTTGCCTTGCACTACGGGAATCGGCAAGATCATCGCGACAGGCTTTGGCGCCTTCCAGTTCATCTGATAGACCACAAACTGGCTTCCCTTGCCCGTCAGTCGCGCAAAAATCCGCGTATTGGTCACGCTCTCCACCGCACCAGAAAAACAACACATAAGATAAGTCCTCCAGTGCGTTGGACTCACCATGAGGCGGGAGGCTTCACTTCTTGCCGTAGAGGGCTTCGGGGTCGGTGAGGACGGGCGCGATCTCGACCCACTCGCCACTTTCACCCCTTTCACCACTTTCTTGGGCTTCGCGGTAGTAGCAGGACTCATGGCCGGTATGGCAGGTGGGACCGATAGGCTCTGCGAGGATGAGTAGCGAGTTATTCTCACAGTTGACGCGCACGGAGCGCACTTGCAGAAACATCCCGCTGGTCTCGCCCTTGAGCCAGAACTTCTGGCGGGAGCGGCTCCAGAAACACACCTTGCCCTCGCTCACGGTGCGCAGGAGCGAGTCGCGGTTCATAAAGCCCAGCATCAGGACGGTCTGGTTGTTCACATCTTGGACAATCGCCGGGATCAGCCCGTTTTCGTCGAACTTGAGGGTGTCAATGGGAAAGCTCATGCGTTTTTCTTACGTTCCGGGAGGTTGCGGGGCTGGCGGCGTGCGACCAGCCAGAGTGCTTCGTCGTAGCCATCGCCAAAGTCGACGCGGGTGATGTCGCGGCAGGAGAATTTCTGAATCTCTCCCCACTCTGCCCCACGTGAGACCGCCTGAAAGTGTACCTTCTTTTTACCAAAGCCCACCACACGCCCAATGTGAAACGAGCTGCTGTTTTTCTCTTGAAACACTTCTAGTAGGGGAAAGTGCGCCCCCACCGATGAGAGCAGGCCAGGGATGTCAAGAAGTAGTAAGTCTGGCTGAGGCTTGGGACGCTCCCTGAGCAGCTTGAGCGCAACGGGAGCGAAGGTCTCGTCTTCCACACACTCCTCGATATCTTTGATGCGAATGGCCGTGTAGCCGTTGAGCCGCATCGTGCCCGCGTTCAGCACATGGAGCAGCACTAGGGTCTCCGAGGCTCCCACCACAAAACCACGCCAAGGCCGCGTGTCACAGCCACGCCGGAGCCAGATCAGGCTCTCAGTGGTATAGGCCAGCTCTAGCGAACGAATGATCTCACTGCGTTTCATGATACGAACCTCCTACTCTCTTTATCGCACACAGACTAGGGCAAATTAAAACACGCCGCCTGATTGCCACCCATCCACCGCGCGGCAATAGAAATCGCCTGCTTCTCGGTGAGGAGCGCTTCGTCCACTTCGGCTTGCAGCGCCCGTGTCAGCCACGTTCGCGCCTGGAACGCGTAGCTCACGCTGGCATTGGGCCAGAACGAGTCGCCGCCAAAGGCAAAGAGCTTGTTGGCCGGAACCGCATGAACCGCGTGGCGGACAAAATCACGCGTGGCGTACGGGTCAATACTCCAGGCCCAGCACAAATCCAGGAAAACATTGGGAAAGTGCTTGGCCAGTGCAATCTGCTCATGGCCGTAGGGGTAGCTGGTATGCATCAGGACAAATCGCGCCTTTGGGTAGGCCCGCAGAAGCCCCGTCAGCAACCCCGAGGGGACGCGCTCAATCGGCATGTAGCTGTGGCCTGCGTAGTAGCCCGTGTGGATTTTTACGGGAAGCTCGTGGCGAGTCGCCTCCTCGATACACCGCGCAAACATCCAGTCGCCCAGCGCGAGTTTTTCTGCCTCTGTTGGTTCGGGCTTGCCCAAAAGCGGCGCAATCTCGCTGTCGGTACGCTCCTGCCAGAGTAGAGTCCGGTTGTAAGCGTGCTGGCTCTTGATCGCGATCGCCTTGGGTGCCCACTGCGCGAAGCCCTTTCCGATATGCTCCCGAACAGCCTCAGGAGTGGTGCAACACTCGGGGATATTACCCTGTACTAGCCCGACCACGCTGATATCGTACTGGAAGAACCCATCGGCGCTGGGCGCGCACTCCCAGCGAAAATCATCTATCTGAACATAGGAAAGATTGGCAACATCTCTCAGAAGCCGCAGTCGCTCGCCGGGTTTGCGAAAGCCTTCGGTAATCTTCTGCGCCGCCTCCAGCGCTTCGGGGACAAGCTCCTCCAGCCCATAGACCCGCTTTGCCGTCAGCCGCACCGCCTCGCCGTAGCCCGTGTGCTGGATCGCCTCCCAGGCATCACGAACGCCTAAGAAGCGCCCTGGCAGATCGGGGTCATTGAGATCAATCAGGCGTTTGAGTGCTTCTGGACTTGCGCCCGCGACGGCAAGATCGGCCCGCGTGTAGTGGTCGAAGAGATCCTCTAAAACATCGGGGCCACCGGCGAGAAACTTTTCCTCGGGGTAGAGATGCTCGTGCGTATCCGCCAGCGTCGTCGTGGCTATAAAAGCAGCTAGATCAGTCATGGGATTTTCCTCGTTTCAGCCGGCGAAAAAAATATTTTACAGCTTTCGAACAGCGACGCCATTTTCGGCGAGATAGTCCTTGAGCTGCCCGACGGTGTACTCGCCGTAGTGGAGCATGGAGGCCAGTAAGACCGCGTCGGCGCGGCCTTCGGTGACGGCTTCGACGAGGTGCTGCGGGGTTCCGGCTCCGCCTGAGGCGATGATGGGAATGGAGACGAGCTCAGAGACGGCGCGGGTGAGGGGAAGGTCGTAGCCCGTCTTCATGCCATCGGCGTCCATTGAGGTGAGTAATATCTCGCCCGCACCGAGCTTTGCGACTTTTTCGGCCCACTCTAGCGCGTCTATGCCGGTCGGGGTGCGCCCACCGTGGGAGTGCACCTCCCAGCCGGACTTCGTGTTGCCGGTCTTTTTCGGGTCAATGGCAACCACGATGCACTGGCTCCCGAAGCGCTCGCTGGCTTCTCGGATCAAGTCAGGGTTCTTGAGCGCGGCAGAGTTGATCGAGACCTTATCGGCCCCCGTGGCGACCATGCGCCGTACATCCTCCACGCACGTAATCCCACCCCCGACCGTGAAGGGGATAAAGACCTGCTCGGCGACGCGGCTGGCCAGCTCAAAAATTAAGCTACGCTTGTCCGACGAGGCCGTAATATCCAAAAACACCAGCTCGTCAGCTCCTTGGGCATCGTAGCGTGCAGCCAGCTCCACCGGGTCACCCGCATCGCGCAGGCCTAAGAAGTTCACGCCTTTTACAACGCGGCCCTCTTTAATATCAAGACAGGGAATGATCCGGCGGGTAAGCATGACTTTTATTCTATCGCGCACCAATTCATACTTTACTAATCTTTCCATGTGAGACTGTTTTTGAGATGCTCGTCCCCGCATAGATGGCAATAAGAGCGTTGCAACCTTTTTAAGGAGACTCAAAATCAGATGAAGAGAAACTTACTGCAAATCACGATCCTGGCACTTGTTGTCTGGGACTTGACCGCTCGTCCCGCCCATGCCTATCTCGATCCTGGAATCGGAAGCCATGCATTTCAAGTCGCGCTGGCAGGCTTATTTGGCGGACTGTTTGCTCTAAAAGCCTTGGCTCAGGGACTCTTGCTGCGACTACGAGCCTGGCGGCGAAAGTAACGGATGCGGCGGCGACTCTGGCGAGGCACCACTCTCGTCTTTGGACCGCTCTGTGCACTGCTCTACCCGGTATTGGGGACGTGGAGTCAAAATGGGACAGAGCTTGCGGGCAACAGCCTCCTGCGACCTTTACTGGTAGGACTACTCCTAACACTGGGTCTTGGGGGCTTTTTTTGGGTCACGACAAGGCGCAATCCAGAGCGAGCCGCTACTTTAACCGCTACGATTCTTCTCCTCTTCTTTAGCCACGATCTTGTGCTTGCCTGGGTTGCCCCTGAAGTTCGGGACTTTCTCAAGTTACTTTTCCCCCATCAAACACCCGCTATCGAAGCCCCTTGGGTGGACATTAGCCTCTTGTTGACTCTCTCTCTGGTAGTGCTTGGTGTCTTTTATCGGGTTCGTGATGCTGCAAAACTCTTGACGCGCGCGACGTTTTTCAGCGGTGTCTTACTAGGCTCGCTCGTGCCCAGCCTGGTTCGACTGGCGAAAGTTCCTCGCGCTTCCCTTCCCACAGCAAGCAGCTCCGTGACCGCCATGCCGACGCAGCCCCTTCCCTCTAGCACACTCCCTGACCTCATCTGTATCGTTCTAGATGGCTACGGTCGTCAGGACGTGCTCCAGAGGCTCTATGGTCTCGATAATGCGCCTTTTTTACAGGAGCTAGAGAAGCGCGGCTTCTTTATCGCCCGAAAGAGCCGTGCTAACTATATCCAGACTCCCCTAGCGCTCTCGTCGGCCTTTAACCTTGACTACATCACCCCTCCTGCAAGATCTTATGAACATGACACGTTTTTCAGCCAGGAGTCGCTTGATAAAAATCGGATTCGCGCTCTTTTGAAGCCAAAAGGATTCTTGTTTATCTCTGTCCCAACCGGCGTTGTCCAGACCCAAACTCCCACCGCGGATCGTCTTTTTGAGCAAGTCACACCGCGGGGCTTTCGCCTGACGGACACAGAGCGAATGCTACTTTTACGCACGCCACTGGGCTTCTTACTCCGGTTTGAGCGCACCGCCTTCGACGATCACCGGAGCCGCTTGCTCAGTGCACTAGACACCAACCTGCCTGCCGCTGCCGCGCTCGCGCAGCCGAAGTTCATCTTCGCCCATATCCTGGCTCCCCATCCGCCGTTTGTCTTTGGCCCAAAAGGCGAGCCCCGCTACCCAGCCGGCGAGAGTTTTACCATCGGCGATGCCACTGACTATACGCACCGTGGGCCAGAGAAAAACTACCGCCAAGGCTACGCCGACCAGCTCGTCTATCTCAATCAAAAAGTCTTGGAGGCTCTGGATACGATCCAGAAAAACGCCACGCGCCCCACAGTGATTGTTCTGATGGGCGACCACGGACCGCGCATGAAGACCGACTGGCAGTCGCTGGCCAACACCGATATTAACGAAGTATTCTATAACCTGATGGCTGTTGCCACGCCCGACGGGAAAGCCAAGGAGCTACTGGGCGAGTCGGTGACCCCCATCAATATTTTTCGTCTTGTGCTCACGCGCTACTTCGGTCAAAATCTTCCCCGCCTGTCCGATCAGAGCTACTACTCCACCCTCGAAAAACCCTATGCCTTCACCGGTGTCACGCCACAACTAGGAAATTAGCCCCTGGGTGGTGAAAAAGAAGGCATGCACCAAGAAACACTTCGCATCCCTGCCTTTACCGCCTATGAGGAAAATGGGGCTCTGGTCTGGTACGGCGAGCTCAAGCATGCGGGGCCCCTCACGCTCGATTTGGAGGGCAGACAAGGCGAGCTATTTGTCGAAAAAGTGCCCGCAGGGGGCATCCTCAAGCCAGGTGGTGCCCGCAAGCGCCTTGTCGAAAAGAAAGAAACCATCACCGTCACGCCCGGCTACTGGCGCTTCGCACTGAAGGCTCCCGGGAAAGCGGAGGCGCTCCTGCTCTCCGGGCCTGCCAGTAAAGAGGCACATTTTAATCTTAAAGAGCGCAAGAACGCGGCATCGGTGCATCTGAGCTACGCGCTGGACAAAGAAATCAAGGCCGAGTGGTTCTACAACGAAGTGACGGTTCGTACGACGCCGCTTTACTCGTACTACATGGCCTGCGGGTTTGCACGGGGCTACTTTGGCATCCAGGTGAATAGTCCCACAGAGCGCCGGATTATCTTCTCGATCTGGGACAGTGGCAACGAGGGGATAGACCGCAGCAAAGTCGCCGATGAAGACCAAGTCAAGCTCTTAGCCAAAGGCGAGGGGGTAGTCGCGAGTGGCTTTGGCAACGAAGGCACGGGCGGGCACAGCCATCTCGTCTATCCCTGGCAAAAAGACACGACCTACAAATTTCTCGTTCATGCCGAGCCCGTCCCTATGGGCAGCGGCCAGCAGACCATCTACTCCGGCTACTTCTGGTTCCCTGAGAAAAAGAGCTGGGGCCTGATCGCCCGCTTCCGTGCGCCCAAAGACGGCAACTATCTCCGTGGCCTCTACTCCTTCAACGAGAACTTCGGCGGCGACAATGGGCAGCTACTACGCCTGGCAGAGTTTGGCCCAAGCTGGATCCGCACAAATAACAATAAATGGCAAGAGCTAGAGTCGGCAAGCTTTAGTTGTGATGCCACAGGACGAGCAAAAGATAGATTAGACTTTGCAGCGGGTGTTGCAAAGAGTGGTCGCTGGTATCTCTCCAATGGCGGCTTTGTCAAAAACGGGATCGCCTATAAAGATCCGCTTCCCCCGCGCAAGCTGCACGGCAAGCCCCCTGAGCCACTCCCTAAAGAGCGCTAGGTTATGGGCTCTAGCCGCGTAGGATACGCCGCGTCAGAGCGAGGGAGATACTGCCGAGCACCAGCGCTCCCAGGCTCCCCACTCCTGGCTGCGAGGAGACATGCAGAGTCGTGAGAGTTGATGTCGCTGTCTGTTTGGCGAGGGCACGCTGCGCCCCCAGTACTACCTGGGCACTAAATGCCCCCAGAAGTCCCACGGTCGAGAGCGCCATTACTGAAGCAACAACTTTGTCTTTTTGGCTCAAATAGTTCACGGTTGAGCCATCGTACTTTAATTTTTACTATAAAGCATTATTTCCCACAAAAACCAGCATATCTACGGATAAGGATCTATTTCCCTAGGGCTTTCCCAGTATTTTCATCTGGGTTGCTAGCGTGAAAGGCTTACCTGGCTCTAGCTCATAGGTCAGCTCCGCATAGATAGCAGCGAAGCCCGTTTCTGGAGCCTGGTAGCGGCCTGTAGCTTGCTTTCCCATGACCGAGATCTCTTCTGACGTCCACTTGGCGTCCCGAAAATCGGTGGTTGCGGCCGTGCAACGGAAGATTCGGGCAGACTTCAGTGCGACATCGCTCTGGACAATCAGTTCCGCCGTGCGACTACTGCCCCCTCTGTTCCATTTCCAGCGCGGCTCGGGCCACTTTTTCTTTGCCGCCAGCGTTCGTGCAAAGGCAGAGAGCGTGGTAAGCAAGCGCCCTCGGTCTTCCATTCCATGGCCAGAGTTAGGTAAGTAGAGCACCCACTTGGGACCTTTCAGATCGTCCCAGTAGAGATTCAGCGCATCTTGCGACCAGTATCTATCGTTAGTGCCCAGTAAGATTAACTTGGGAAGCGTGAGCTGGTTTCGGTAGGAGTAGGGGTCTTCTAGTCGCATCAGCTCTTTGCCGCGCGGAGCGAGCAGGAGCTTATCAAAGCCCACAGCGGTGTAGTCGCCGACTTGCTCGCTGGGCTTACCGAGCATCTCCAGCTGGTGCCCAATCTGCTTCTCGACATTGAGAATATCAATGACCATCGGGGCGATCCCGACCACGCGCGGATCGCCACTTGCGCCCACCAGCCAGGTCGTCCAGCCGCGCTTGCTCGCCCCGGTGATCAGAAAGCGCTTGAGCTCCGGGCGAAAGCTCTGGAGCGCGTCCATGGCTTTGATCACCGCCTTGGCCATCGGAAAGTGCAGTGGCCAGGTGTCATCGCCGGTTTCTAAGAATTTCTGCCAGGTATAGACAATTAATGCATCTTCAGTAAGCCCACCGTAGAGCGGCTGCTTAGGGATATGATACAGAATCGCAAAGACATTTCCTGTGTTGGTTGCCGCAAACATCCCGATAAGCTCTTCAGCGCTACTACCTCCACCGCCCGTATTCAGAAGTGTACAAAAATCTGGCGAGGTGATCTTATCGGGCACAAAGAGCTGGAGCCGGTGCTCCCAGATATGCTCGTGCCAGGTCTGGGAGACGAGCCAGAGCTCATGGAGCACTCCGCCTGCGATCTTTTTTTCACTACGCTTTTCCCACTTATACACAGGTTCAGGACGGGCAATATAGCCCTTTAGACCGCCCTCGGCCATGGCGACTGACGGCAGTGTGCCCGTAAGAGTAGCGCCGGTAATACTTGAAAGAAAACATCGTCGGTTCATGGGTATTATGATACCCTGATAATCGGAATGAACGATCTTGATCCCTGCGTATTTGTTCTCTTCGGCGCTACGGGCGACCTAACCCGCCGCAAACTGACCCCTGCTCTCTATGCACTTCACTGCGAGGGACTGCTTCCTGAAGACTTTGTCATCCTCGCCTACGCCCGACGTGATAAAGACGATGCGATTTTCCGAGACGATCTCAAAGCATCTATGGCGGAGTTTGCTCCGAAAGTTCCTCTGGATAAGTGGGACTCCTTTGCCGAGCACTGCTTCTATGTTCGTGGTGAGTTTGACTCCGCTGAGGGTTTTACTGCCTTACATGATAAACTACAAACACTTGACATTGAGCACAATGTCAAACATAACTGGCTTTTCTATCTGGCAATTCCCCCAGAGCAGTACGAAGGAGTGGTGGGGCATCTAGGAGCCTCGGGGCTCTCGCGCAAAGGGATGACCGACCATGGCTGGGCACGGGTGATCGTCGAGAAGCCTTTTGGGTACGATTTAGAGACCAGTCGACACCTGAACGAGGCACTCCTGGGACACTTTACCGAAGATCAGGTCTACCGGATTGACCACTATCTCGGCAAAGAGACGGTTCAGAATATTCTCTTCTTCCGGTTCGCCAATGAGATCTTTGAGCCACTCTGGAACCATAAGTACGTGGATCATGTGCAGATCACCGTGGCGGAAAAAATTGGCGTAGAGGGGCGTGGCAACTTCTTCGACGCGACTGGGATGACGCGCGATGTGCTGCAAAACCACGCGCTCCAGATTCTTTCTCTCGTGGCGATGGAGGCTCCCGTGCGCCTCGATGCCAACGCAGTGCGCGATGAGAAAGTGAAAGCCATTCGGGGAATTCGGCCCATTCCCCGCGAGGAAGTCCACTACATGACGGTTCGTGGGCAGTACGATAGCTACCGCCACGAAGAGGGCGTTCCTCCGGGATCGGACACGGAGACCTTTGTGGCCATGAAACTACACATGGACAACTGGCGCTGGGCGGGGACACCCTTTTATGTTCGCTGCGCCAAGGCGATGCCCAAGCGCATGACCGAGGTGGCGGTGCAGTTTAAGACGATCCCCCAAGTGCTCTTTGCCCGAACCAACCGTGATGAAGTACATTCCAATGTCCTGGTGCTGCGCATCCAGCCCGATGAAGGGATTTTCCTTCAGATGGGAGCCAAGAAACCCGGCCCAGACATGGCACTCCATCCCGTCAACCTAGGATTTCTCTATCGGGATGAGTTCAAAGACATTCCTATCGCCGATGCCTATGAACGCCTGATCCTAGACACGATTCGTGGGGATGCAAGCCTCTTTGCCCGTGGTGATGAAGTCGAGGCTGCCTGGAAGCTACTGACTCCCGTGATGGAGGCGTGGAAAGAGCGTCCTCATGACGTTCAGCCCTACTTTTCTAACACCTGGGGGCCTGAGAAGGCAAGCACGCTGCTAGATCCCGGCCAGAGCTGGAGAGAGCCCTAGTGCGTCCGGAGATGGTCTGCCTGCTGGCGTTTCTGTTTGGGGCAATTCCCTTTGGTTTAGTGATTGGCAAGCTCAAGGGAGTGGACCTTAGAACGAAGGGCTCTGGCAATATCGGGGCGTCCAATGCGATGCGGGAGCTAGGCAAGCCACTAGGGGCGCTGGTCTTTATTTTGGACACGCTCAAGGGCTGGATCCCCGTTTTCGCCGCGCAGAGGCTAGGATTCTCGCCGGAGTGGCTGGTCGGGGTAGGACTCGCGGGGGTCTTTGGGCATATCTACTCGCCGTTTGTGCGCTTTAAAGGCGGCAAGGGGGTCGCGACAACTTTGGGGGTACTGCTAGGCCTCGACGGGCGCGTGGCCTTGATCGCCTTCGGGATTTTCATTGTGGTCGTCGCCGTCACGGACTATATCTCAGTGGGCTCTATCGCTGCCGCTGTGGCTCAGGCTACGCTCTTTTGGGTCTTTTGCGACCCACTGCCCATGAAGCTCTTTGGAGCCGTTGTGGGACTGTTTGTGATCATTCGCCACCGGAGCAACATCCAGCGCCTGCGAAAAGGCGAAGAGAATCGGCTACGAAAGAAAGCTACGCCGCCCGCTTAACCAGGGCATCGTGGTCGTAGACCGTGATGTGATAGGTGGTATCCACAGCGATAAAGCCTTTTTGCTTAAAATAGCCCATCGCCTTGTTCACTGACTCACGCGATGCTCCGACAAGGCTCGCCATGTCGTTCTGGGTGAGTCTCAGCTCAATCCGACGACCCGCACCATTTTCCACATCCACACCGTGGGTTTTGGACAGGTGCAAGAGCTGGCTGGCGATGCGGCCATAGACATCCTGGCTGGAGAGCGAGCGAATCCAGCTCGTGGCGCGGCGTAGGCGGCCTGCAAGCTGCTTGAGAAGCTCGACGGCAATTCCAGGGACGGCATGGAGACAGGCATGGAAGTCTTCGGCAGGGAGTGCCAGAACTTCGGTGGGCTCTAGCGCGACGACATCAGCGGAGCGCTCCTCCCCATCCAGAACGGAGAACTCTCCAAAGAAGTCGCCCGGACGATAGATCGCAATAATAGTCTCGTCCTCAGAGTCTAGATAGACACACTTTGCTTTCCCCGATGTTAGGATAAACAGTGCATCTCCCGGTGTGCCTCGCCGGACAATCACATCACGCTCTGCATAGCTCCGGCGCTTCAGGTACTTTGCCACGTACTCCAGCTGCTCTTCCGTGAGCCCCGAGAAAAGAGGGATGGCCCCTAGTGCCTTCGATAGAATCATGTCTCTGTTATACCTGAGCCTGAGTCAACGTCGCAAGAATGCTCTGAAACACGCAGGCCCCATCTGCGGAGCCAAGCCCCGCTCGGATCGCACGCTCAGGGTGGGGCATCATCCCCATCACATTGCGCCTCGGCCCCCCCAGCACCCCCGCAATGTCGTCCTGAGAGCCATTGGGATTGCCACCTGTGTAGCGAAAAAGAATCCGATCTTCGTCCACAAGCTGGGCATGCGTCTCTGGGGCACAGATATAGCGCCCTTCGCCGTGGGCAATGGGAATCGAGAGAGTCGCAGCTTTCTCACAGGTGCTCGTGAACGGAGAGTTGGTTGTCTCGACTCTGAGGTCTACGTGCTTGCAGACAAACTTCAGGCCCTCGTTGCGTGCCAGCGCTCCTGGAAGCAGGCCCGCCTCACAGAGAATCTGAAAGCCGTTGCAGATTCCCATCACCAAGCCGCCCCCTGCCGCAAACTTCGCCACCTCGTCCATGATCGGGGCAAACCGCGCAATGGCTCCGGCTCGCAGTGCATCCCCGTAGGAAAAGCCTCCGGGCACAATGACGATATCCACGTTCTGGAGCTCGGTACTCTGGTGCCAGAGGAGCTTCGCTTCCCCACAGCCCAGCTCTTTCCAGGCATTGGCGGCATCCCGATCGCAGTTAGAGCCAGGAAAGACAATCACCCCTGCCGTAAAACCGCTCACTCCGCCACTCCATTAGCGTCCACTTCGATGTGATACGACTCCATCACGGGGTTGGCAAGAAGCTTCTCGCACATCGCCTTAGCCTCTTCGGGGTTTGCGGTTTCAAGCTCAATCACTTTCCCGACACGGACATTTTTGACATCGGTGTAGCCTAGGCTATGCAGCGCTTCCTGGATAGTGCGCCCCTGAGCGTCCAAGAGAGCAGGCTTGAGCGTAACGGTGACAGTGACTTTAGACAAGAGAGATTCCTTTCGGGAGTTTCGGATAGGGGAGATGGATTCTGGTGGGTGTGGACGATCTCCAGTATGCCATGTCTTCTTTCTTCCGTCAAGGCTTGGAAAGGCGCTTCGCTTTCCGCCAAGCGTCTCTTTCTTAGTTTCTACTATCTCTTTTTTTTATTACTCTTAGTAGTAGTAGTAGGTGAAAGCCCTAGCCTGTGGATAACTCGTAAAATCACTCAAACACTTTGTAAGGCAAAGTTAAATTATTACCAAAAAAAGCAAACTAAATACAAACAAAAGAAAGCCTCAAGCTCTGAGTGTACCAAAATTTTAGGCAAACAAAGTTATCCACAGGCCTGTGGATAACTCGATTTTGCCTGTGGATAACTGCCGAGTTATCCACAGGCAGCCCAAAGTTATCCACAGGTTATCCACAGGCAAACGCTTAGAGAACAGAAGTTATCCACAGGCAAGCCCGAGTTATCCACAGGTTATCCACAAGTTATCCACAGGTTATCCACAGGCCTGTGGATAACTATTTTTTTAAGATCGGTATAAATTAAGCCGTTCTTTAGAGGATTTTATTTGAGACAAATTTGAGACACTTCAAGGCAATGAAGTACTAAGACATGCGAAGTGGAGACGTGCAGAAATGAACCGAGCGCAAGAGCGCTGGTTCGTGCTAAGGGAGAGGGCTTACGGAGCTACGGGATCGGTTGAGGGGTTAGATTCCTGGCGAATCTGGTTGCTAAGCTCACTGAGAAGCTCACGGAGCGTGTCGTCGCCGGTGAGCTGGTCGCGGAGGCTGGTGCAGGCGTGCATGACCGTGGTGTGGTCGCGGCCCCCGAAGAACTGGCCGATCCCTGGCAGGCTGGTCTCGGTGAGCTCACGCATGAGTAGCATCGCCACTTGCCGGGCACGGGCGGTCTCTTTATCGCGCTTCTTGCCCTTGAGTGCCTCAGGATCCAGGCCGTAGCGCCGCGCGACGACAGCTTGGATAATATCGGCGGTAATACGGCCTCGGGGTGCGCCGGAGATGGCTTGTGCGGCCTCCAGAAGCCCCACAGGGCCATTGGGGTCGGCAGGAAGGCTCCCAAGCCCCGCCGACGCAAAATACCGCGCTAGGATGTCCGAGGCTAGCTCTTCCGTGACGGGGGAGTTGACCAGCGACGCATAGGCGACCAGCTTGACAAGGGCACCCTCTAGCGTTCGGATATTGCTCTGCACGAGGCGCGCCATGTACATCAGCACATCATCGGGGATGCGCATGCGCTCCACCTCGGCTTTTTTCTGCAAGATGGCCAGGCGCGTCTCCAGATCCGGCGGCGCGATATCGGCGATCAGGCCGGACTCAAAGCGCGAGCGCAGGCGCTCGTCCATCATCTTTAGCTCACGCGGGCTCCGGTCCGACGAGATCACGATCTGCTTGCCGGTCTGGTAGAGCGCGTTAAACGTGTGGAAAAACTCTTCGTTGGTCTTATCCTTGCCCGCAATGAACTGAATGTCATCAAGCAGGAAGACATCAATGTTGCGCCAGCGCCGACGGAACTCTTCCATCTTGTTCTCGCGGCTGGCTTTAACAAAGGCGGTAGTGAAAGCCTCACCCGAGACATAGCAGACATGCTCCGGGCCACGCTGCGCCACGACGTGGTGGCCGATGGCGTGCATCAGGTGTGTCTTGCCGATTCCGGGAGGGCCGTAGAGAAACAGCGGGTTGTAGACCTCGCCAGGTGCCTGCGCGACGGCATGGGCACCACCCTCTGCCAAGCGATTGCTGCGCCCGGTCACGAAGGCATCAAAAGTGTAGCGTGGGTTTAGCGGGGGGGCATCGGGGTGAGACGCTGTCGAGCCCGAAGAGCTTGAGCCACTGACAGATTGGGGGCGCGCGACAGCCACGGTGTTCTGCCTGGCTTTCGGGGGCGCGAGCGGAATGCGAGGCGAGGGGACAACCACGATCTCGGCTTCAAGAGTGAGGGGCTCCCCTTGAGGCTCTGGCAGTGCGGCTACCAGGGCCTCGTCGGGTGCGGAGACCTGCTCGATGCGACTCAGCGCGTCGGTCGGAGCGAGGAAATGACCGTTGGTCGGTGCCTCGAACAGGCTTGGTGTAATCGCCTTTGGTTGCCCTGGCTGCTCGGCAGAGGTGCGGCTCTGATCTTGCAGCAAGGCAAACTGAAGTCTAACTTCCCGGTCCAGAACTTCTTCGAGAAGCCCTTGGATAAGTGGGGTATGTCGCTTCTCTACCCACTCTCTCGTAAACGCCGAAGGAACGCCCAGTGTGATATCGCAGAGAATCCGTCCCTCATTCATCCGTTCGCTGAGAGAGAGCGGCTTCAAGGTTCGAATATGCGTCTCAAACGTGGGCTTGTTCACCCGTGTGGCGAGCATGCGCAGCGTGCGATCCCAGGCACGCCTTAGGACGATGGGTATGTCCTCGTCCTCAAATTGTAGTTGCTCACTCACGACCGTCTTGTGCTCCCCGTCCCGATACCACCAGACAAAATCCAGCGGGGAGACAGGGGGGATTCTAGCCCACATACAGGCGCTCTGCAAGGCAGCTGAAACCGTCGTTTGCTGTGTTTAGCCAGCGTCAGAAGTGTTAAATTCGAGCGAATAGAGGCAATAGAATTTTTTGCTTGCAATACCTATCAAACCTGTACACATTGGCAGAGGAGAGGGTATCCTGGTCTTGTTGAGTGTCAGGTAAACAAGTGTTTAATTTTATATCTAATGATAGCTAATAGTAATAAAAAAGAATTAAATAGACAGTATTTTGTCTGGGGGATGGTTCTTATCTCCGTTGGCTTTTCGTTTGCTTGTTCGCGCATGGCAAACTCGAATGGTCGGAGTGCGGTGGCTCTGAATCTCTTAATATTTATTTCGTGTGTATTTTACATATTTAAAACCCGCGATAAGGCACTCGCTTGTTTGCTTTTTTCCGCGATGATGTTTGGAGTCGTGGAGCTGCTGGCGGACTTTTTGTGTGTTCGTAGCACCCGGACACTGGACTATTCTATGGCTCACTCGGCCTTGCTTTTGGAGTCGCCGTGGTGGATGCCGCTTTCGTGGGCGCTGGTCGCGCTTCAAGTGGGAACTCTGGGAAATCGGGCCATTGAGCGCTTTGGTTTCATCCGTGGCGCACTACTGACCGGGGTGTTGGGAGCGTCTCTGATTCCGTTTTACGAGGAGATGGCCTGGGGGGCGCACTGGTGGCGCTACAAGAACTGCCTGATGCTGGGGCACACGCCGGTCTATATCATTGTCGCGGAGTTTGTGATCGGGGCGGGCCTGGCGCTCTGGGGGCACTTTACTCTCCGCACCGAGTGCTACCGCCGCGCCGCCCAGCTCGGGGCTATGGCAGGGCTGGTGACGGTGATCGGTGGTTTGGTTGGCTGGGGGCTGGTGGAGTTTATAGGGCGCGGGGCGAGGCCGGTGTGGCCCCCCTAACCCCCGCCGGGCGGGGGAAATTAAAGGTAGGTGTTGATCTCGTCGGGGTTGATGCGGCGCGGTAGAACGAGGACTTTGACTTGGTAGGTGAAGGTCTCGCCGTTTTTGAGGACGATCGGCTCGTGGAAAAGCGGCGCGGGGCCGAAGAAGTTGTAGTCGGTCTTGGCGGCGCCATAGAAGGGCTCGGGGTAGCGCGTGTTCTCGGGCGAGGGCAGAAAGACCACGGCGCAGTCCTTGCCATCGGGTGTGGTGCCTTCAATTCCGCCCCACTTGTAGCGCTCGCCGGTGCAGCGCGTGGTGACCGTCCCATCGTCGAAGACCAGACGCGGGTTCTCTAGGTCGTTTTTGAGGCGCACGAACAGCCCGCCATAGCCGCCCCAAGTGGTGAAGGGCGTTCGGTCAAGAGTGATGTCTTGCGGGTCGTCGCCGCCTAGAGTAAACCGCCATTTTAGGAGCGTAGCGCCGTCTTCAAGAAAGCCACAGCGCCAGTCTCTGTGCTCACCGATCCGTTCTTCTCCTCGGTCTTCCCAGGAGACATGGCTATAGGTTTGGATAAATCTGTCTGCTCGGAGAATCGCGTGGGGGACGTGAAGGGTTTTCTGGTACCCAAAGATCTCGTCGCGCTCTTCCCAGTAGTTGATGCCATTGACGAACTTAAAGGCAAACCAGAGGCCGCGGTGCCAGGTGTGGTCGGCGGGCTCGTGCTCGGTGATGGTGGTGCCGTCGGGGAGGCGGAGCGGGTGGATGAAGGGCTTGGGGGCCGAGGCGTAGTCGTAGCACAGGCGCTCGATGCCGTTGTCGTCGGTGAGGCCGATCCACTGGCCGATTTCGTGGGTGATTCTCATGGTGTGATCTTGCCATCGGTGATGGTGAGGGTGGGCCAGCCCGCGGACGATCTATGGTAGAGCGTCGGGTGGGCGGCGAGGGCGGCGTCCTGGGTGGCTCTGTCGAACATGGAGAGCCCGGCGAAGTAATGATGCCCGTTGCGCTCGACACTCTCGATGCCCAGTGCGGCCATGACAGCTAAATCCTGCTCCAGACAGACCGGGCCGACACAGGTGAGGTCCTCGCCGGAGAGCAGTGCGCCGCGTTTTTTCGCAAGGCAGGCGTTGGCGACTCCCTTGAAGACCCCTTTGCAGCCCTTATGGCTCGTCCCCGCGTAGCCCAACGCCAGCGCACGCGGAAAGTCGCCGATTGCGCCGTCGGACTCATCAATGATAATGGGCGGGTGGCCGTCCCACGCTGCGAGTCCTACTCCCGCCGCCTCAGTAAGGGCTTGGTCACGGTGGAGGGGCTGCTCGATAAACAAACAGCGGGTTTTGTAGGTGCTCGGCAAGCCCTCCCAGACGGCGCGGACACTTGCGAAATCGGTGTAGGACTCGTTGGCATCGAGTGTGAAAGCCCAGTCGTGGGGGGCGTGGCTGGCGCAGACTTCTAAAACGGCGCGGGTGCGGGCGATGTCCGCCTCGACATTGCCGCCAAGCTTGAGCTTGAAGTGCTTCAGGCCGTAGGTGGCGATGTTATCTTCGAGAGTTTTGGGCAAAGCATCATCGCGTTCGGTTCCCTCCAGTGGATCGGCCATCCCGACCGTGTGCCGGAGCGTGAGTTGCGTGCGGGGCGCATCGGGGAGCCAGTCCGAAGGCTGTGTGCCTGCCAGCTCAGGATGAATGGCTCCTAGTTCGATCCCGAAGGCATTGGTCTTGAGAAGTGTGTGAAAGGGCTGGCCGATGGCATTGCAGAGCGCATCTATCACCGCCCGCTCCACCAGCGTCACCGGAAAGTGTGTCCAGAGGGTTGGCAAGCCTGTCTCTTGGGCATACGCCGCTTGCTTTGCGTAAAGCACCTGCCAGAGCCCAAAGGCTGTTTGCGCCTCCAAGCCCATCGCCCAGCCCAGCGTTTTCTCTATGAGCGCGATCAGCTCGGCGTTGTCGTCCTCCGGTGAGGTGTCCGGGCGCTTGTAGAGCCACTTGGGCGAGAGATGCTCAGCGGCGATTCCCGTGACCCGCTTGCCGTCGATCTCGACATCTGCCTCCACAAAGGCGTGCGTGAGATCGGTGACCGTGGCGATCCCGTAGCGAAAGGGCAGGCGCAGGTGCAGGTCTTGCAGGCGCAGGCGGCAGGCGAGAATGCGAATCATGGGGAGATTATAGCGGTAAAATACCCCGTGAGCTTTCCTCTTCCTACCTACCAGGGCCAGACTCCCGATCCCGCCGCCGCCACTAAAGAGGCCGTCGCGATCTGGAAGACCAGCAAGATTCCCCTCGTCGAGATCTTCTACTCGTTGCAGGGCGAAGGCGGGCGCGTGGGCCAGGCGACGGTCTTTGTACGGCTGGCGGGCTGCTCGCTGGCCTGCTCGTTCTGCGACACGGACTTTCGGGTCAGGCGGGTGCTAACGGTTGAGGAGATCGTCGCGGAAGTTCTAGAGTTTGGCTGCGAGTGGGTCTGCCTCACCGGCGGGGAGCCGACGCTTTTTGACCTCAAGCTGCTCTGTGATGCTCTTCATGTGGCAGGCTTGAAGCTCCAGATCGAGACCAATGGCATGCACCCACGCCCTGAGTGGGGGCTGGAGCACATCACGGTCTCGCCGAAAGAGACCGAGGGTGGCCACATCAAGCCCTGGTACTTTGAGCACGCCACGGAGTTCAAGTACGTTGTGGACGACGACGCGGATATCCAGCGTGCTCAAAGCTCGCTTTTTCCGGGCACGATCTATCTCCAGCCCAACGCCCTCAACCCCGCCGCAACCCCGCTCTGTATCGAGGCTGTGAAGGCGCATCCTCAGCGCTTCCGACTGAGCCTCCAAACCCACAAGCTGCTGGAGATTCCGTGATGGCTTCCCCCCTAACCCCCGTTGCACGGGGGGACAAAACTGTATTTCCTTGTATCTCCCCCGCCGGGCGGGGGGTGGGGGGTGGGGAATATGCGTAAGTTCACGGTGAGCCCGACCAAGCTCCGGACGTTTCACCAGTGCCCGGCCAAGTACAAGCTGGAGTACATCGAGAAGCTCGGGCGGTTTTATAGAAAGCCACGGGCAGGGTTCTCGTTTGGGGCTTCGCTGCACAATGTCTTGGAGCAGTTTCATACCCAAGGCGGGGCCGAAGCCGTGACCGTCGAGGCGCTCACGGAGACTTTGGCGAGCAAGTGGCAGTCGCAGGGCTATCAAAGCGCAGAGCAGGAGCAAGCCTACAAGGCGGAGGCGGTGAAGATTCTGGAGGCGTACCATCAGCGAGCCATAGAAATCCCCGTCACCGAAGCGCCGGTGACGCTCTACTCCGAAAAGACCCTGAATGCGCCGCTCTCGCCGGAGATTGTTCTCTCTGGGCGGGTAGATCGCGTGGATCAGCACCTGGACGCCTCGCTGGAGATCGTGGACTATAAAAGTGGGCGAGAAGTGGTCGAGCCCGAGCACGTCGCGGGGGCGCTGGCGATGAGTATCTACCAGTCGCTCCTCAAGCACCACCATCCCGAGCAGCGGGTTTTTGCGACGATTATCGCCCTGCGCACCGGCTCGCAAGCCTCCCACGAGCAGACCGACGAAGAGCGCGAGTGGCTCCTCGCGGACTGTTTAGAGACCGCTGAGACTCTGCGCAACAAAGACTGGGACGGCGTCCTGCCCGTCGTCAATACCCACTGCCCAGACTGCGACTATCTCCCCCACTGCGAGCGCTACTGGAAACGCCACAACTACGGGTAGAGAACGCGGTATCATAGCCATATGGAAACGTTTGTCTCTGCCGCCGATAAGCTTGGGCACTTTGGGCCATTTGGGGGGCGCTACGTCCCGGAAACTCTCATCCCTGCGCTGGAAGAGCTGGAGCGGGCGTGGCAAGATGCGCTGGCCGATCCGGAGTTCACCCAGGAGTTCCACTACCACCTGAAGAACTTCGTGGGCCGCGAGACGCCTCTGACGTTTGCCGAGGGCCTGACCCGCGAGCTGGGCGGGGCGAAGATTTATTTAAAGCGCGAGGACTTGTGCCACACGGGGGCGCACAAGATCAACAACACGATTGGGCAGATTCTCCTGGCGCGGCGCATGGGCAAGCCGCGCATTATCGCGGAGACGGGGGCGGGGCAGCATGGGGTTGCCACGGCGACGGTCTGTGCGAAGTTTGGCTTTCCGTGTATTGTCTACATGGGCGCGGTGGATGTCGAGCGGCAGGCGCTCAATGTCTTTCGTATGAAGCTACTTGGGGCCGAAGTGCGGCCTGTGACCAGCGGCACGGCGACCCTCAAAGACGCGGGCAACGAGGCCATGCGCGACTGGATCGCCAATGTCCGCGACACGCACTATATTTTAGGCTCCGCCGTCGGGCCGCACCCGTTTCCCTCGCTCGTGCGGGACTTTCAGAGTGTGATCGGAAAAGAAACCCGCGCCCAAGTGCTCGAAGTCGAGGGACGCCTCCCCGATGTGGTGGTGGCGTGCGTCGGTGGCGGCAGCAATGCGATGGGCATGTTCCATCCGTTCTCGGGCGACGAATCGGTGCGCCTTGTCGGGGTTGAGGCGGCGGGCGCGGGCGTGAACACGGACAGGCACGCGGCGACTATCACGATGGGCCGTCCGGGGGTTTTCCAGGGCGCGAATACCTATCTCCTCCAAGACGAGTGGGGCCAGATTCAAGAGGCGCACTCCATTAGCGCCGGGCTCGACTACCCCGGAATCGGCCCCGAGCACTCGTCGTTTAAGCTAAGAGGCCGCGCCGAGTACGCCGCCGTCACCGACACCGAGGCGCTTGATGCCCTCGGCTGGGTCTCCCGCGTCGAGGGGATCTTGCCCGCGCTGGAAACCGCCCACGCCTTCGCCCACGTCAAAAAGCTCGCCCCAACACTCTCCAAAGACACCATTCTTGTCGTCTGCCTCTCCGGTCGCGGCGATAAAGATGTCAACACCGTCATGAAAGCAATGGAAACTGTCGAGCGGTAAAATACGCATATGGCACTCACTATTCCATCAGAAACCGAGTCCCTTTTGCGAGCGGAAGAA
Organism: Armatimonadota bacterium; assembly: GCA_026392155.1. Classification (GTDB taxonomy): domain Bacteria; phylum Armatimonadota; class Armatimonadia; order Armatimonadales; family Armatimonadaceae; genus Armatimonas. Next base: position 24,236 of record JAPLCP010000145.1, read on the forward strand.
GCCCGGACGGGTGTTCCTGCAGTGGAGCTTCTCAGCCAAGCCGTTAAAGCCAAGTTCGCCACATCTCCAAATCCCCCTAGTGACGAGGAGCTTCTGCGTCGGGCCACACAAAAACTTTCTGAGAGCTTTTGGGAGCGCTATCGCGCCCTCGTCGCAAAGCAAAAGTCCGAAACGATTACCGAGCTGGAGCGGGGTGAGCTAATAGCTGTGGTGCGTCAAGCAAATGAATGGCACAACGAGCGCCTAGAGGCTGCGATTGCTCTTGCAAAGTGGCGCGAGATTCCGTTCGCACAGCTCAAGAGAGAGCTTGATCTTGCGCCGGTAGTCGTGGAATGACCGAGCGCCATCCGCCAGTGCTATGAAACTGCCCAAGCGTCGCAAACTCAAATCTCGCATAGTAACAGTCGAAGAAGTCGAGGCGTTTCTCTTTGCGAACGGGAAAACTCTTGGGGATTGGCAGCTCTATGACAGTATCCCTCGCAGTGGCACTTTGGATTGGATGATTGATGACGACGATTTTGCGGAGGCTGTACTGACTTACATGCGGCAGCATGGAGTTCGGGAATGTGGGTAAACTATCCACATGTCTAACCTAGATTCTCTCCTCGTCGAGCTGGAGGCCACTGCGGAGGCGTTTTGGAATATCAGCCGCGAGAACGCTGTGTTTCTATCGTCGCTGCTGAAGGCGATGGGGGCAAAGCGCGTGCTGGAGGTGGGGACGTCGAATGGCTACTCGACGCTCTGGTTTGCGGAGGCTGTGCAGCAAAGCGGCGGTGAAGTCGTGACACTGGAGTTCGATGCGGGCCGCGCAGCCATCGCGCGGGAGAATTTTTCTAAGGCGGGCTTTTCAGAGACCATCACGCTGATCGAGGGCGATGCGTGCCAGACGCTAAAAACGCTCACCGGCCCGTTTGACTTTGTCTTTCTGGATGCCGAGAAGCCCGAGTACGCCACGTATCTACGACTCGCCGTCCCCCTCACGCGCACCAATGGACTGATTATCGGCGACGACACGATCTCCATGGCCGACCAGATGCCCGAGTATCTCACGCTCGCCTTCGCCCACCCCGAGCTAGAGTCCGTCGCCGTGCCCATTGACGACGGCATCGTGCTCTCGCGTAAACGCTAAAACCGCACTCCCCGGAGCAGCTCCGTAACAACAGGCTCCATAGACTTTCGATGCTTGGCAGGATACGCACAAAAGAGAATAGCCATCCCCACTTCATAGAATGGGTACAGTTCAAGTCCATCGTCAATGACCTCCGTCACCGAGAGCCAGCGGGTGCAAATCTTTCCCTGTTTCAGTCTTAGCCGTGACTCATGAACCCACTTACGTGTCTGCGCACGATGCCCACTGGTTTCAAGCATGAGAGTCACTTCAAGCCCAAGATTTCGGTGCTTGAAGTTATAGGTGTAGCCATGCCGCATCAGCGACGCATGAGGCTCAGGTGCCTCAAATTTTACCTTTTTCCAGTGAGCAGGCAATGAAAATTGGATGGGATGATTGTAGGGAGGCTCAGAGTCGAGTAGCGGAAAGCGATAGGTATTTTGCATGGACATATCACACCGTGAGATTGAAAAGCATACGGGCATTGAGGACGAAGCCGGGAAGCTCGGGGGAGCAGTCGATGGTTTCAGGGGCATTGAGGATAAGTGGCTCGGTGTTGGGGTGGAAGAGGGCAACTGGTATCGGAGTCAGGGGGGCAGTGGGCTCTAGCTCTCGGCAGAGACGGCGCTTCGTAAAATCCCGACGCCTTCCACCTCGACTTCAACCAGATCGCCCACGACCAGCGGGCCGACTCCCGGCGGCGTTCCCGTGGCGATCACATCGCCTTTCTCCAGGGCGAACCAGCGCGAGAGATAGGCGATGAGCTTGGGGATAGAGTGGATCATCTGGTTGGTGCGTCCCTCTTGCCGCATCTCGCCATTGACCCGTAGCGATACGCCAATATTTGTGGGGTCAGGAAGGGCATCTACGGTTACCAAGTGCGGCCCGAGCGGCCCGAAGGTGTCGAGGTTCTTGGCCAGAAACCACGGGTGGCCCTTGCCTTGGAGTATCTTGGACCTCTCCCGAGCCGTGATATCGTTGAAGCAGGTGTAGCCCACGACGCAGGACATGGCATCGTCTTCGGAGATATTCTTGCCGCCACTCCCCAGCACCACGAGGAGCTCGCCCTCATAGTCCACGCGGCCTACCCAGTCCGGGAGAAAGACCTCTTGATCGGGCCCAATGACGCTCTGGGACGCTTTGAGGAAGACCACGGGCTCATCGGGGACGGCGTTGCCGAGCTCTTTGGCGTGCTCGGCGTAGTTGCGGCCAATGGCCAGAATCCGATTGGGTCTCGGAATCGGGGCGAGGCGCGGGGCAAAGGGCGGAAGTAGCAAGTCCTCCAGCTTCCCCGTCTCCAGAAGAATCGCCGTGGCCCGATCCAGGCGCTTTGAGAGCATTTCTGCCTCACAAGCGGCGTCCAGTGGGGTAGTAGGAGCCGGAGCCATATCCCCTGCCGCCGCGAGAGCTGCCGCCACGGGGAGAAGCTGCTCTTCCTCCCCAAAAGTCACGGCCAGTTGTCCATCCACAAGTAAAGCCAGTTTCATTTTTTGTTTATTCCTTGGGTTTTCTTACTAAAAATCGCTGCGTTGCATACGCAAGCTCCACATAGTGCGCCTCGGCGAGGATCTCTTCGGTGCCAAAGATAAAAGTCGGGACGTGTCGGATGCCCTTGGCATAGGCTCCGTCATCGAAGGCGAGAATATTCTCCGCGCCCTGCTCAGACGCAATCGCGACTGTCAGTGCCGCGACATCCAGCCCCAGCGGTGCGCCGAGCTGCCCGAGAACCTCCAGCGACTCGATATCTTCGCAGCGCTCCCAGTAGGCGCGGTAGATCGCCTCATGCCAGGCGAGCTCGGTGGCATAGTCGGTGGTGGCCTTGACGAACTCGGCCCCAAGAAGCGCTCGGTGGGTTCGCACAAAGCCGGGGCGCGGCTCAGGCACCAAGATCTGCTCGCTCTCACAGAATAGATCAAAACGCGTTTTTTTACGATCCGGATGACGTGGGGCACTGGGGCCGGGCTTGGAGAGCATCTGTGGCTCTAGCTCGGGGGGATACAGCTCGGCTCCGCGCCAGTCAAAGACCACGCTAAACTCAGCGGCGAGACGCTGGGCATGGAAGAAACCAACCCAGCACCAGGGGCAGAGATAGTCGTGAAAAAGGACAATGTTGCTGCGGGTTGCGTAGGGGCGAAACTCGAAAATAGTCACGGCTCGAATTATACCGTTAGGGTGTTTCGCTGGCACAGAAGTAGCGTGAGATCGTCGCTTGGCTCGCCGCCTTCGTGGAGCGCAGTAAAGATCGCATCGGCAAGGGCTTCTGGGCCGTGGGGGGCGTGGGCACGGATGATCTCTAAGAGCCTTGCTTCGTCGAAGTAGCTCTGGCCACGCTGGGTTCGTGCCTCGGTGATACCATCGGAGTGGAGGATCAGCAGATCGCCGGGAGCGAGGGTCAGCTCTTGCTCAGGAGCCCGCCAGATCGCAAAAAGCCCTAGGGGCGGGGCCTGTCCGCAGGAGGCGGACTCCACGTGACCATCCCGCGCTCGCCAGATCAGCGCCGGAGGGTGTCCCGCGTTCCAGAGGCGTAGCGTCCCAGCGCTGGCCTCAATCTCGGCGTAGAGTAGCGTTGCAAATGTCGTGGCGGGCAAGCGCCCACAGAGGTCTTTATTGAGGCGAACCAGAGCGTGATGGGCTCCCCGAAGCGGGTCTAAGTAAGGCAGCAGGGAGCCAATACTAGTGGCTACCAGTGCCGCAGCAATTCCCTTTCCCGCCACATCGCCCACGGCTAGCCCTAGCCGCTCTGTGGCACTGTCGGTGATAAAGGCATGGAAGTCTCCTCCCACCTCTAGCGACGGCTCTGAGCGCAGTACCAGAGAGAGCCCAGGTACCTGTGGCACCTCCCGAGGCAGTGATGAGAGCTGGATCTCTCGGGCTAGCTCTAGCTCATGCTGATGGTTTTGTTCGGTATGTTTTTGCTGTAGCTCACGCGCGAGGCCCTCTTGGTAGCGCGTGAAGTAAGTCTTCATCTGGGTCACTAAGTAGCCTGTGAAGCCACCGACGATCAAAAAATAGGGGGCGGTATCACGCACAATTTCCCAGTGATTGGTGTTGTCCATGACCCCTAGAGCAACCGTCATCAGCCCCGCTAGCAGTCCCACTCCCAGCCCGCCCTTGAGGTCGCCAAAGAGTGCCGCGACAAAGACGATTAGATAACACAGACCTAAATAGGGACTCGTCGCCGCTCCTGTGTAGTAGGCGGCATTGCCTAAAAACAACAAATCCAGCACCACGAGTAGGCGAATCGGAATGCGCAAGATCGAGAGGCGATAGAGCTGCGCCAAGACGACCATGTTGTAGGCGAGCAGCAGGCCCATCGCGACCCAAGCCGCAGGCGGACGCTCGCGGTACCAGAGCGCCAGAAAGAGCGAGATCGCCGACTCTGTGAGAGCGAGTGCCCAGCGTCCTCGGCGCAAAAGTAGGGGGAACTCCTCTGTCTCTAACAGATTCATGAAGTACCCCACGCACAGAGCGCTGCTAGATCCTGCGCTCTATCGCCTAGTGCTGCTGGGACGACATTAAGGCCTTCTGTGAGCCGTGGCCAGGCATGGTCATGAAGTGTGGTGCGTATTTTGGGCAAGAGCAAGTCGGCGGCGTGGACGGCGAGGGTTCCTAAGACAACGCGCTCTAGGTCCAGCAGCATCGCGAGCGTCGCCAGCGCCTGTCCCAGAAGCTCGGCAGCTTGGTTGAGAGCGGCAAGACAGGCGGCATCGCCCACCCGCGCGGCTTCGACCACGGCGCGGCCACTGGCCTCGCCTTGCCAGCCATTTTCTTGGGCGATCTTGGTCACGGAAGGGCCACTGGCATAGGCCTCTAGGCAGCCGTGTAGGCCACACGAGCAAGGGCGACCGTTCGGCACGACCGCGATATGCCCAATTTCTCCGCCTGCCCCGCGCCGTCCTCGGTGTAGTCTGCCGTCCATGATAAGCCCCGAGCCGATCCCTGTGCCCACGGTGAGAAACGCCATGTTTTGTGTTCCCTTGCCTGCTCCAAAGCGCCACTCGGCGAGCGCGGTAGCATCGGCATCGTTTTCGATTTTCACGGGAAGCGCGAGTGCCTCAGAAAGCCGGGCCGCGAGCGGGAAGCCTGTGCTCCCCCAGCCTGGCAGATTGGGCGCGGCAAAGACGAGGCCATGGGCCGCATCGGCGGGAGCCCCTGCGGAGACTCCTACGCCAATCAGAGCTTCAGAGCCACGGACTTGCTGTGCAAGATCTACGAGAAAAGCGAAAAGCCCCTCGGCATCGGCATCCGCAGGCGTGGGAGCGGCGACCCGGCGACCCACGGTTCCGTCTTCGTGCAGCAGCAGTGCCGCCGATTTTGTTCCTCCTAAGTCAATTCCCAGAATCACGCCGCTCGTATTGTATCCGCTTGCCGGGTAAAATAGCCGCATGAAGAAGCTCGCTGTTCAGCTTTACACACTCCGCGACCACCTGACGACGACCGCCGATGTCGCGATGTCGCTCAAACGTGTCTCCGAGATCGGCTACCGCGCCGTGCAGGTCTCGGCGGTGAAGGCATTTGAGACGGAGTTCGACGCTCCCACGCTGCGCAAGATGCTCGATGACAACGAGCTCAGGTGCATCGCGACCCACCGCTCGTGGGAGAGGCTCTCGCAAAACACCGACGACGAGATCGCGCTGCACCACGCGCTCGGGTGTGACTATGTCGCGATTGGAGGAATCCCGCAGAGCTACGGAGCCGATCACGCCGATGGCTACCGACGCTTTATCGCCGACTCCGCTCCCGTCATTGCCAAGCTCAAAGCCGCGGGGATTCGCTTTGGGCACCACAACCACAGCCACGAGTTTGTGCGCGTCACCCCCGAGAAGCCGCAGACGCTCTGGGACATTCTGATCGAAGAGGGCGGCCCGGACTACTACTTGGAGGCCGATCTCTACTGGATCTGGCACGCGGGCGTGGACCCGGCGGCGATGATGCGCCGCTGCAAAGGCCGTGTCCCCGTGATCCACTTAAAAGACAAAGAAGTCGTGCCCAAAGATGGCCCCGTGATCGCGGCCATTGGCGAGGGCAATCTCCCCTGGGAAACCATCCTGCCCGCTTGCGAGGAGAGCGGTGTGGACTGGTACGCCATCGAGCAAGACACCTGCCGCCGCGACCCCTTCGACTGCCTGCGCTCGTCGTTCGAGTATCTGAGCACACGCCTCTGAACCCACCCGGCTACTCGCACCGCTCGCATCCACCCTCCCTCTACGAAGGAGGCGCAGTAGGGATGTTTTATGAAGAGGGAAGCTCGTACTGCGATTGTATATCTTATCAAGAGCAACGATAATCTCTGTTAGGCGCTTCGCATAGAACGAGCCAAAGCAGGCACATCGGTGATCAGCCCGTCCACGCCTAGCGCGGCAAGGCGGCGCATTTCGTCGGGGTTGTTCACGGTCCAGACATTGACTTGTTTTCCCACGCTCCTCCAGAGCGTCATGGTCTCTTCCGTGACCAGGGCGAAGTGCGGGTGAAGCACCGGCCAGTTATCCCAGTCGTCGGGGAGGGTTTGAGAAAAGAGCCGGGCGCAGAGCAGGCCAGCGCAGTTGTGAAGTGCCTCGGGCAGAAACGACGAGATCAAGACGCGCTCGGCGATGCCATGCCGGGCGATGCACTCTAGCACCAGCGGCTCCAGGCCGTTGCCGCTCTCTTTCAGCTCCACATTGATGCAGGCAAAGCGTTTCCCGACCGTGGCAAAGACGTCGTCAAGAGTTGGCTGGCTGGGATAGTCGGCGCGGGTGCCGGAGATCGGGTCATGGGCAACGAGAAGCTGCAGGTCTGTCGTGAGCCGAACATCAAGCTCGATGCCATCGGCTCCTTGCTCCGCCGCAAGCAAAAACGCGGCGAGGGTATTTTCGGGGGCATCTGCCGACGCGCCCCGGTGGGCAAAGATTTGCATACCTCTATTCTACGCCGCTTTACGTGCCATCGTGGGGTTTAGGAAGCGGCTCTCCAGCTCCTCAGGAGAAATGGGGGGACTGAAGAGATAGCCCTGAAAGTGACGGCAGCCAAGACGGTGGAGAATATCGCACTGGGCTGCTGTCTCGATTCCTTCCGCCACGACGGTCATACCAAGGTCGTGCGCGAGCTGAACGAGGTGCTTGACCAGCATCTGATCCCGCACGCTCCCAACAATCGAGCTCACAAACGAGCGGTCAATCTTTACCACATCAAACGGACAGTGTCTTAAATGCGAGAGTGACGAGTACCCTGCGCCGAAGTCGTCGAGCGAGAGCGCAACCCCCATCTGCTTCAGGGCGTTCATGATCACGAGTGCCCCTGGAATATCGTCCAAGAGCGCGGTCTCGGTCAGCTCCAGCTCGAGAAAACCGGCGGCTAGCTTGGTGCTGGCAAGGACATCGGCGACTTTCTGAGGGAGATCCCGGTTGCGGAGCTGCTGTGCGGAGAGGTTCACGGCAACGCGCAGGGGGTACCCGTTCTTTCCCCAGACAGCAGCCTGAATACAGGCTGCATTGAGGACAAATTCACCCAGAGGCTGGATCAGTCCGGTCTCTTCGGCGATAGGGATAAACTTAGCGGGGGAGACGAGCCCGCGCTTGGCATGCTGCCAGCGAATCAGGCTCTCTACCCCGATCATGCGTCCCGTGCTGACATCCACTTGGGGCTGGAAGTAGAGCAAGAAGTTATCGCTAGGTGTGGCGCGGGTTAGATCATGGCGTAAGTCCGCCTCCAGCTCAAAGCGCTCTTTGGTGGTACGGTTCATCTGCGGCGTGAAGAAACGGAAGTCGCCCCGGCCATCTTCTTTTGCCTTATACATCGCCACATCGGCATTTTTGAGCAGCGAGTCGGCGTCCTGGGCATCCGTGGGGAAGCGGCTAATTCCAATACTGACGGAGATAACCAGCTCTTGGCCTTCCATAAGAATCGGTTCTGTAAGCGCCTTCAGGAGCGCCTCGGCCATCTTAGCGGCTCCGTTGACAATATCAGGGTGGTGCTCCTCACTCATGATTAAGACGAACTCATCGCCTCCCACACGGGCAAGTAGGTCTCGCTGGCCAATCGTGGGCAAGAGCCGTCGCCGAACCACGTACTGTAGAAATCTATCGCCGAAGGCATGCCCCAGCGTGTCGTTGATCTGCTTGAAGCGGTCCAGATCCATGTAGACCGCGATCACGGACGAGTGTTGTTTCTGTGCTCGCTCAATGGTCAGCTCTAGCTGCTCACACAGGCGGCGACGGTTAGAGAGGCCTGTAAGAGGGTCATGAAGCGCTTGCTGAAGGGTCTTCTGCTCGCTATTGCGGCGTGACTGTGCTCCGGTGATAGCTTCGGCGGCAATGATGAGATACTTCTGCTCCTCGTTTTCCCACTGGCGCGGCTCCCGTTTGCTCTCCAGCCCTAAATAGCCCCAAAGATCCCCCTCAATGATAATGGGAAGAGCAAAGACAGAAAAAATTCCTTGTGTTTCTAAAATGCGGCGCTCTTCGTCGGGGAAAGCGCTTACTTGCCCGATAATGTTGCCTTCATCTCCCAGGACCTGTACCCAGCGCGGGAAACTCTTCGAGAGAGCGACATCTTGGCGCACCGGGTTATTGATCTGCCCCGTGACTCCTGGAGCACACCACTCCGCCAGTAGTGTGGCGTAGAACTCGCTCTGATCGGAGTAGCACTGGCTAAGATAGATTCGGTCGGCCTGCGTGGCGTGGCCCAGTAGAGGCAGGACATCTTCGAGTGCCTTCCCACGCTGGTCTGCGAGCAGGAGGCGCTCGATCTCGATAAGGGCCGCTAGATAGCGCTCTCTCTTTTTGTAGCTTTCTTGCTCGTGGAGGCTCTTTATACGGCTTGCCTCCAGGGAGCGATAGCGCTGAAGGTTGAGTCGTTGCCAGGCTGCTAGGCCAATTCCTAGAGCCAGTGCGAGCCCTGCTGTTCCGGCAATGGTCTGGAGCACGGGGAGTCGCCACAGGAGAAAAAGAAGAAAAAGGCCAAGCGCGGTGGCCGGTCCCAAAACGAAGGGTGAGGCGGCCGTGAGCCTCTCCGCAGTGCTATTTTGCGGAGCTACCTGCTTCGTGCTGGTTCGCGTCTTCTTTTGAGTTACGAGCATAGAACCTGGTCAATATAGATCGGAAGCGCTCGATTTCTTTCACTGCCAGCTGGATACGTAGCGCCCAGAGAGGCGTTTCCTCAGTGGGCCACAGATCGCGTAGCTTGGTGAGATCTTTCTCGGTCGTGAGAAAAAGACCACCGGGTAGCTGTGCGACGAGATCAAGTGCTTCTTCTTTATTGTAGGTATGATGATCAGTAAACTCGCGGAAAAATTTTAGGGGAAGAGAGAGTAATTCCAGAGTTTTTTGAAAAGCTTTTCCATCGGCAATCCCAGCGAAGGCGGCGATACTCTGTCCTGAGAGCGCTTCCAGAGGTTCTTGGGTACCGTCAAGCGCGATCCAGCTGTGCGGTGCATGCGTCGCTGTAAAGAGAGCGGCACGGGGTGCAAGGCGCTGTACAACGTGCTTGCGCCGCTCTAGCTCATCGGGGGAGATCGCATCAGAGCGGGTTAACACAATAATGCTCGCCCGGCTCAGATGAAACGGTGGCTCCCGCAAGAGCCCACGGGGAAGCATCCAGCCATTATCAAACGGAGAGCGTGCATCTAAGAGAACAATATCGAGGTCGCGGTGGAGCTGCCAGAACTGAAGGGCATCGTCGAGCAGAATCACCTCGGGGGCGAACTCCGCACAGGCTAGCTTGCCCGAGACTCGCCGATCCCGCCCGACAATCACGGGAATATCTGGCAGGAGCTGGGCAAGCAGTGTTGGCTCATCGCCCGCAACATCTGCTCCTAGTAAGAGCTTCCCGTCGCCCCGACTGACGATCTTGGCACCGCCGTCTTTCTCGTGACTGCCGCCGTGCCCGCGCGAGAGCAGCGCCACCTTGAGCCCTTCCTCGCGCAGAATCTTGCCTACCAGCGCTGCCATGGGGGTCTTGCCTGTCCCCCCCGACGAAATATTCCCAATGGCGATCACCGGCACAGGCAGGCGAAAGCGCTTGCGAACCCCGAGGCGATACGGCAGTAAATACAGCTCCAGCCCCACAAAGTGCAAGCCCGCGAGTGGGGCCATCATAAGGCGCAACAAAGCGCCACGAACGCTCTTCTCCTCCAGGAGCGCCTTAGCGTCCAAGCAGAGCCTCCACTGCGTCCAGACACTTTACCGACACGCCCTGGTTGCGCTCGATCAGGCCACGGGCTTTTTGGGCATTCTGTGCTTTTTCCTCCGGCGAGAGCGTGAGCCAGCGACACACGGCCTCCGCAAGCCCCACCGCATCCGTGACTTGCTCCCCCGCGCCTTCACTGATGGCAAGCGCGGCAATATCGCGCTGGTTGTTCATATTGGGGCCAAAGAGCGCTGGGACGCCCTGTGCCAGCGGCTGAAAGACGCTCTGACCGCCCCAGGGAGCCAGAGAGCCGCCAATAAAAGCGACATCGGCGATGGCATAAGCGCGGCCCAGCTCACCAAACGTATCGAGAATAAGAGTCGCGCCATGCTCACCTTTGCTTCGCTGCACAGAGCCAGGCAAGTGCGCCTTTACGGCTTCCACGCGCTCTAAGTGCCGAGGCGCTACGATCAGCCTTAGCTCGGGGAAGCGCTCTCGCACGCGCTTTGCGGCCTCAATAATCAGCACTTCTTCGTCGGGAATGCCATCTTTTCCATCGCGAGTCGAGCCACAGATCCAGACCAGACCGCCCTCAGGAATGCCCAGCTCCGCCCGAAGTTTTACGCGCTCCTCAATGCTGAGCATCGTCGCCGACTCATCGAACTTCGTGTTTCCAAAAGTCCGTGTGCGCTCTGGAGGCGCTCCCACTAAGCCCGCCCGGCGCGTGTCTTCGTCAGACTGCATCGCAAAGAGATCCACGCACGCGAGGCCACTCGCCATCATCCACTGCGCCTTGAGCCCACGCCGCAGGCCTTTATCGGAGATGCGCCCATTGAGCACGGCGACCTTGGCTCCCTGCCGCTTGGCAGCCTGAAGAAAGTTCGGCCAGATCTCCCACTCCATCAGCAAGACCGCATCGGGGCGCACCGCCTTCAGTGCCTGCGCCACTGCCCAGGGAAAGTCCAGCGGAAAGTAGGCCACCGCCGACGCACTGGCAATGCCTTGCGCCACCTCACGCCCACCTCGGGTAGTCGTGGTCAGGAGCAAGAACGCCTCTGGGTGCCGCTTGCGCAGCTCACGCAAGATTGGCTTGGCTGCCATCACCTCACCCACAGAGACCGCATGCACCCAGAAACGCAGCGAGCCCTCGCCTGCTTTTGTATAGCTCCCCCAGCGCTCGCGCCAATGTGCAGGGTCTTCCTTTCCCGTCGCCAGCCGGAAGGCGTAGTAGAGGAGCAACAGTGGCGAGAGAAGAAACAGCAGCAAGTTATAGATCACTCGTTGCCCCACCCCTGTGCTTCAAGAGTTAAGCGGACATCTTCCTGGAGACGCTGAAAAGCACTGAGGCGTAAGAGAGGGCTAAAGTCATCCGTGAGCTGTGTGATGCGCCGCATCGCCGCAGGAATTTGTTTATTGAACTCGTCAAGCCTTCGCCCTCTCTGGCCACTAGCTGTACGCAGTGCCTCACGCAACACGGTTTTAGGATCGGCCAGATTTTCGAGCTGTGCAAGCGTTGGTAGATTTAATGCCGCTCGACTATTTCGGTTTCCTGCTGCCTGTCGTAAAACGCCTATATCAAAGAGAAGCCAAGCTTCCATCATGCGTACAGGGACAACATAAATACTAGGCACTTCGACTTTTGCATCTGTGAGAGCAACCTGAATTTCTTCGTAGCGCCGAATGGGTTCTTCGCGGTCGGAGTCGCGATGAATAAAAAGTAAATCACAAGGAGCATCTTCCATAGCATTACTAATTTTCTCTGCTAAGCCTTGCCCTCTACGATAGGCAAACTCCCCTGTAAAAATGTGCTTCGTGTGCCTTTGAATAGTCCAGTCAAGAATTGGCAGTAGTGCCGCATCCGTTGAGCCTTCCGTTAAAAAGGTGTAGCGTAGCATCATCCTAGAGTAGGGCTCCAAACAAGTTGCCCGACAGCATTGGGTTCTAAATAGGCTTGTTCTAAGGGGCGCAGATACCGCATTAACTTCCCTTTACTAATACTAGGGGTTTGTGGTTCGGCACTTGCTCGCCAGGTTCCTTCAATACAAGAGAGACTTAGATGCTGGTAGCGCTGTCCTTCTTGCTGGCTTGAGATTAGCTCAGCAGCGAGAAGGCAATCGCTGGGAACTAGTCCAACTACTGTAGGAGAATGAGTATTAATAATCACTTGACGTAGCGGATTGTGTTCATCAATGGGACGCGAAGTGTCCACAGCAATAGCCCGCAGCAAGTTTAGCATAGCCTCGATTCGTTCAGGATGAATACCATTCTCAGGCTCTTCCAAGCAAAGTACACCATGAAACTCAGGATCAGCCTCTAAAACGGCTAGGGCTAAAAAACGCAAAGTTCCATCCGAGAGTGCACGCGCCGAGTGCTGTGTGCCATCAGCGCCTGCTGCCCACAGAGTGAGAATATCTCGCTTGTCGTCGCGCTCGATTCCTACCTCACGAATCTCACGTACAAGCTCGCTCACTCGCAGAGCAATACGATCATACACGGAAGTCTCATCACGCTCTCCTTCAGGCGTACGATAGCTCTGTGCAAGCCGATAGAGAGTCGCCGCGAGATGCTCACCACTTGGCGTCAAATGCCCAGGTGTATTGATCTCATCTACTTCACGCAAAGCTGTAGGCTCTAACTGCAAAAGGGACCAAGAAGACATCTCATTTCTAGCAAGAACTGCCGTTCTGTACTCCGCAGCATTTGCCAGATGAATCAGAGTTCGGGGCAACGTTCGCGCAGGACGAGGCGTTGGACGACCACCACCAATACCGCCGCGATCTTGATGAAGACGGATCTCAATTTCCCCGTTTGCATTCTCAAGTGTAGAAATCAAGGGATCAGTACGTCGACCATTAATTACCGAATCACGCCAGCTTTTTGAAGGCTTAAAGGGCAAATTTACTCTAGCATCACTTTTATTGATATGAACTAAAGACTCGTACTTCACCTCAAGGCTACTGTCTATTTCGCGGTAACCCAGCTCTAACGTGTAACGCAAAAAAGTCATGCTGGCAACGGCACGCTGTCCCAAATCATCGTCTCCCTCTTTAGGGACGATCATTTCTGCCTCAAAGTACATTGTTTGTGCATATTGGTTTCCGAATCGATGGAAGAGCGAGCGTGCATCTGGCCTTCGATTGTCTCGTACAGACTTAGCAGCCCCAAGCAAAGTGTCGCTTGCCAAAGCACTTAAGAATCGTATGGCATCGAAGAGGTTCGACTTTCCTACTCCATTTGCTCCCGCGATACAGGTGAAAGCCCCAAAGCGTACATCCACGTCCACAAGATTTTTAAAACCACGTACCTTTAGCCTTGTTAGCATAGACCTATTGTACTCCTGCCAGTGGTTCGGAGGCGCGTGTCTCGAAGTCTAAGTTGGCGGTACGGCCATTTTGTAGGTGCCAGTAGCCTGCGCAGGCGATCATGGCGGCGTTGTCGGTGCACAGGGCGACGGGAGGATAGAACAGCGCGAGCCCCGCCTTGTCGCAGCGCTCCTGCATGACGTCCCGCAGGCGCGTGTTGGCGGAGACGCCGCCCGCCAGCAAGACGCGCTCCACACCCAGCTCTTTTGCGGCCAGAATAGTCTTCTTGCTGAGCACATCCACCACGGCCTCTTGGAAGCTCGCAGCAATGTCGGAGATGCTCGGCAGATTCTCACCTTGTAGGGCGTAGCGCACCGAGGTCTTGAGGCCCGAGAAGCTAAACTCATGGGTGCCTTGGAGCAGGGCTCGGGGAAACGTGATGGCTTTGGGGTTGCCGCCTTCTGCTGCTTTCTGCACGGCTGGCCCGCCGGGATAGCCAAGGCCCATCAGTCGGGCACACTTATCAAACGCCTCGCCCGCCGCGTCGTCGCGCGTGCGGCCTAGTAGCACATAGTCGCTATGCCCACGCAGGTGAAACAAGTCCGTATGCCCGCCACTCACGACTAAGGCGACGGCTGGGTAATCTACCTGTACACTGGCTCCCCCCCCCGCCCCCGCACCCAGAGGGTACCCGGGGGGAGCCAGTGTATGCAGCCAGTTGGCGTAGAGATGCGCCTCGATATGGTGCACGGGCACGACGGGCTTTTTCAGCGCCATTCCGAGCGCTTTGGCCGCCGATGTTCCGACCAGAAGTGCGCCGAGTAGTCCCGGACGGTTGGTCACGGCGATGGCGTCAATGTCAGCCCAAGTGCATCCTGCCTCGGTAAGTGCCTGACGAAAGACGGGAATCAGCACTTCGACATGGCGGCGGCTCGCCAGCTCAGGGACAACGCCACCGTAGAGCGCGTGCTCTTCCATCTGCGAGGCCACGATATTGGAGAGCAGCACCCGCCCGTCTTTTACCACTGCCGCGCTCGTTTCGTCGCAGCTTGTCTCGATTCCAAAAACAATCACAAGCTCTATTGTAGCCGACGACGTGCCAGAAGTGTCCCGCCGACGATCAGGCTGGGGGCGAGAAAGAGCCCAACAAAGGGGACGAGGGAGAGAAGCCCTGCGGCGAAAGCGAAAGTGAGGGTGTGGGCATCGGGCTTTTTGAGGAGCAGCCTCGCCTGTGGCCCCAGAGTCGTGCCACGTCGCAGAAACGCGGGCGAGGTGTAGTCCAGCAAGCTCACCAGTCCCGCTCCAAGAACCCCCGCGATTGGCCCCAGAGCGGCTCCTAAAGCGAAGGCAAGGAGACAGATCGCGCCATTGAGTAGCAACCGCTTGCACGTATCGCCAAAGAGCTGCCAGAAATTTAGGGGGCAGACGGGAACTTCTCCCCCCAGCAAGCACTCCGTCTCCCGGCTCAGCGGATCGAAGACCAGCCCGAGAAAGCTGCTGCTCAGCAGGTAGAACGCAAAGGGGAAGAGCACCAGATAGAGAAGAAAAGCGGCAACGCGGGCTCCTTCTTCTAGTCCCGCTCCGTAGCGCTGCCAGCCGATCCAGCCTAGGATGACATAGAGCACCGAGGCGACGAGCCCTGGAACCATCGCGAGAGGCCAGAGGCGCGGGTGCTTGAGGAGAAATCCAATTCCTTTTAGGGCGTCCATTACAAAATAAGACAGCCGCGCCCCCTTGCGGTTGCGCGGCTGTTGAAGGATTCACTCTCTTCGTTAAGCGAAGGCGAAGCGGCCTGCGTCGGCATGCTCTTTGAGGCGCTTGAGGCCACGCTCGGCCTGCTTGCGCACACACGCGGCATTGGTGCCCAGCTCCTCGGCGATCTCATCGTGGCTGGCTCCCTCGGCACGGCGAAGAACGACCAGTGCCTCGTTGGGCTTGAGTAGCTTGAGGAGCGCCTCGCGGATCGCTCGCTGCTGAATCCGCGCGATTACGCAGTCCTCGACGCGGGTCTCTAGGTCTACGATATCGCGGGTCTCCCCCTCTTCGGTATCATCGAGTGAGAGCGCCTGCTTGTCTTGGCCACGGCGAATTAAGTGGCGCTGGCGGTCGATGAGCAGGTTGGTCGCGATCCGGGCGATGTAGGCTCCGGTGGGCTCTGTGCTGGCTGGGCTCTGGAGCAGACGGATCACCACTTCCTGGGTGAGATCTTCTAGCTCGTTGGCCAGAAGCGTCCGTGCCTGTCGCGCGAGCGTCGCCGCGCAGAGTGTCTTAACCTGGCGGCGTAGCTGCTCACCTGCAAGATCACGCTCGCGCTTGGTGCTTTCGGTGCTACGGACGACCGCAAGTAGCTCTTTATTGGTCTGCCGCTTCGGTGCGGCTGGGGCTGTCGCTGTGATGGCGGGGGCAGGTTTAGGGCTGACCTCGTCGTGCCATGCTTTTAGTCCCTGGAGTGCATTTAGCGCCTGTACATTCATTGTATTTAGCCTTCTCTCTGGATCTTAGAATCTTTAGCTACAAAAGAAACGACTACCCGCCACCCTTGGTTGGTGGAGGGGGGGAGGTCACATCGGCATGAGCAGACGGAATCATAGTGATAGCCAGCAACAGTGCGGCAGCGATCAGACTTGCAACTTTTTTCATTTATTTTCTCCCAAAAACAGACGTAGTGAAGAATACTTCGCCACATACTCTGCTAAAACCTCCTGCGACGGTGCGGCTTTTTCCACACGTCGCCAGAGGCGTTGCGCGCTCTCTTTTTCTCCCAGCTCCAGCTTCACATAGGTCCAAGGGCAGAGCAGCTCAAGTCGCTCGTGCTCCGCTAGCGCGTTGGCTAGCTCATACTCTCCCTCTGCCAGTTTTAGGTAGGCCCGATCTCCTGTGCGACGGTAGCGCACCAAACGGGTGTAGCCCAGGTTCTGCCGCAAGATGCTTGCCACCTCACGGGTCAGCCACTCCCCATCGGGCTCGATCGCACAGAGCCGAACGAAGATTCCCTCGGCCTTCTCAATGCTCTCTGCGGTATTGTCCATTAAACAAACAATCGCCAGCTCCACCCAGACCCGGAAGTAGAGCGGATCGTGCTCCAGAGCCTCTTCGTAGAACCGCATCGCCGCAACGGCGTCTTTGTCCTCGTGGAGCGCTCGGTAGCCCTCACGGTAGCACTCCAGAGCCGCTACATTGTCCGAGTGATCGGGCCAGATCGTCCCCTGGGTTCGCTGCCCAATCAGTAAAACGGGAAAGCGCTCGTGAAAAGCCGCCGAGAGGGGCTCCTCCTCTGCCTGCCCTTCCGGGAACAGGCGGGGAAGGGCGGTTAGGTTTTCGTCCACACTCACAGCGCTCTTCATTGCTTTCCTGATTGGTTAGACGTCAGGCGAGTAGGAAATGTGACAGAACTTAAAAATTATTTTTTCAGGCCGCGATATACTGACCGACGATATGAAATTGAAGCTTGGCTTGCCTAAAGGCAGCCTACAAGAAGCCACTTTTAAGCTCTTCGCGCAGGCCGGTTGGAGCGTGCGTGTGGACTCCCGCTCCTACCATCCCGTGATAGATGACCCAGAGATCGAGGCGATTCTGATGCGTCCTCAGGAGATCCCGCGCTACCTAGAGGACGGTGTGATTGATGCGGGCCTCACGGGCTGGGACTGGATCAAGGACAACGGCGTAGACGTAAAAGAGGTCTGTGAGCTGACGTACTCGAAGGCGACGCGCAACGCGATGCGCATTGTCCTAGCCGTTGCCGCCGACTCGGAGATTCACTCCGTCAAAGATCTAGAGGGTAAGCGCCTCGCCACCGAGTACGTGCGTCTGACGAATAAGTGGCTGGAAGAAAACGGTGTCGCGGCCCATGTGGAGTTTAGCTGGGGCGCGGACGAGATGAAAGTCCCGCAGCTCGTGGACGCGATTGTCGTCAACACCGAGACCGGCTCTAGCCTCAAGGCCCATAAGCTGCGCATCGTCGGCGACCCGATCCTCACGTCCACCACGCGCTTTGTTGCCAATCATGCCGCCTGGACAGACCCTGAGAAGCGTGCCAAGATCGAGAGCATGGCGATGCTGCTCACCGGCGCTCTGAATGCCGGAGCCCTGGTCGGACTCAAGCTCAATGTCGCCAAAGACGACTTCGATGCCGTGATCGCCCAGCTTCCTGCCCTCAAGAAGCCCACCGTCAGCCCCCTCTGGGGCGATGAGGGTTTTGCCGTGGAGATCATCATTGAGGAGCACCTAGCCCGCGAGCTTATCCCACGCCTCAAGCGCGCCGGTGCCAGCGGCCTCGTCGAGTACCCTCTCAATAAAGTCGTCTACTAAAGTACGGCTAAACCGCCATCGGGGGCCAGATTGGCCCCCGTGATAAAGTCCGAGAGCGGCGAGCAGAAGAACAAGACGGCGCGGGCGACATCTTCGGGGGTGGCAAGACGGCGCAGGGGCGTGCGCTCGGCGACGGCGGCTTTGAGTGCCTCGGGCAGGCTCTCTGAAAACTCCGTGAGGGCCATGCCGGGCGAGACGGCGTTGACCGTGACTCCCTCCGGGCCGACCTCGCGGGCCAGTGAGCGGGTGTAGGCGAGCACGGCGGCCTTGGCCATGGCGTGGGCTCCCTGCCCTGGCGCGGGGCGCTGTAAAAGTGTCGCGGAGAGATTGACGATCTTGCCAGATTTTTGCGCCTGAAAGTGCGGCAGCGCGGCTCGCGTCACGGTGATCACGGGCTTGACCACGGCCCGCCACTCCGTATCTATCTCGTCCCAGGTGTACTCGGCGAGAGGCTTGAGTGGCCCAAAGCCCGCCGCATTGTTCACCAGAATATCCAGCCCTCCCAGCTTCGCAAAAGCTTCGGCAACCAAACTTTCCGCCTGCGCGGTGTCCGTCAGATCGGCTTGGAGCGCCATGCCCCCGATCTCTTCCGCAAGCTTTTCGGCACTCTCTTTCGAGGCACGATAGGCAACGGCGACCGTTGCCCCCTCCGCGGCCAGCAAACGCGCAATTGCGACTCCAACGCCGCGGCCAGCCCCTGTCACCAGCGCTTTTTTTCCTTGTAGCATGGCTCGTATGGTATCATGAGCAAACAGAAATCAAACTTTAATTTACCATGTTGATTCTTGAAGACTGGATTGTGGACAGGCAGCGGCGCGAGGCGATTCACTTGCCCTCGGGAGACTGGGTTCCGCTCGCCCTGCTCTACCGACAGGCGCGGATTGACGGCGAGATTATCCCGGAGTGTTTGTTTCGTGTCCCCGAGCCCAGCGACGACGAAGTACGGCAGAAAGAGCCCGACGCTTGGGAGAGCTATGCTTGCGAGGAGTGGGACTTCTCTCAGGTCGAGAGAGAAGAAAGAGAAGAATGGTCGGTACTGGATTCGAACCAGTGACCCCCGCCGTGTGAAGGCGGTGCTCTACCACTGAGCCAACCGACCCGAGCGAGAGAGAGTATATCACCTCACCGAATAGCCGTCAAACCTACCTTGCTATTGGGAAGGAATTTACGATATACTATTTATGTAATCGAATCGACTCTATGTGAGAAGAGAAAGCGACTGTGCCGTGCGGCAGGTCGCTGTTTTTGTTTGTAAGGATCAGAATCTATGTTCAATCGCGTCGCCTTGTTAATTCTGGATGGCTGGGGAATCCGTGAGAAAGAGTCTGGGAACTCCACTCAGCTAGCAAAGACTCCCAATGTCTCTCGATGGCTAAGAGAGTACGAGCGCTCGATTCTTGTCGCCTCTGGTGAGGCGGTGGGGCTGCCTGAGAATCAGATGGGCAACTCAGAGGTGGGACATCTTAATTTAGGGGCGGGGCGCATTGTCTACCAGGACATTCTCCGTATTGATCGTGACTTTAAGTCGGGGGCGATTGAGAGCAACCAAGCGCTCGTGGAGCTTCTCGCCCACCTGAAGCCCGGTGCGAAAGTGCATCTGGTTGGCCTACTGAGCTCGGGAGGAGTGCATAGCCATGAGCGCCATCTTCACGCTCTGATTGAGATTTTAGATAAAAAAGGCGTCACCGTGGTCATCCATGCCTTCTCCGACGGGCGCGACACGGGGCCGCAAGAGTCGATTTCCTCCGTGGAGAAGCTCTTAACCCAGATTAAAGAGAAGAAAAATTGCCATCTTGCCAGCATCACCGGCAGGTACTTTGGGATGGACCGAGACCATCGCTGGGAGCGCACGAAGCTTGCCTACGATGCCCTAGTCTCTGGTATTGGAAAGCCAACAGCGGACTTCAAAGCAAGCATTGAGGAGTGCCATGCCCAGGGTGAGTTCGATGAGTTTCTCAAGCCACTCGTGAATCAGACTGTAAGCGTCGAAGAAAATAGTATTTGTGATGGCGATGGGATTATCTTTTTTAACTATCGCTCCGATCGAATGCGGCAGATCACGGAAGTTTTTATCAATAAGAGCTTCAATAAATTCCCTACCAAGGACTTTAAGAATCTAAAGCTCGTCTCGTTTACCGAGTACAGTGACAACGATGCGATTGCAGTCATGTTTCCCTTGGAGAAGATCAAAAACTCTCTGGCAGAGACGCTGAGTGCCCATGGGAAAAAACAATTTCACGCCGCAGAGACAGAGAAATATCCCCATGTGACGTACTTCTTCAATGGCCGCGAGGAGACGATCTTTGAGAACGAGGAGCGTCTGCTGGTTCCCTCACCCTCGGTTGCCACGTACGATCTCCAGCCGGAGATGAGCGCCTACAAGCTCATGGAGGGCGTTCTGGCGCGGCTCGACGAGCACGACGATGCCTTTCTCTTAGTGAACTTCGCCAACCCCGACATGGTCGGCCATACCGGCGTTCTGGAAGCGGCAATTAAGGCAGTCGAGGTCACGGACGAGTGTGCGGGCAAGGTTGTCCAGAAGATCTTAGAGACGGGCGGTGTCTGCCTCGTCACGGCAGATCATGGGAATGTGGAGTGCATGATAGATGAGATCACCGGCCAGCCCCATACCTATCACACCACCAATCCCGTCTCGTTCTTTGTGATCGCCAAGGACTATATTCCGCTGCATCCCTTGGGCATTCTGGCCGATGTCGCGCCGACAGTGCTCCACTTGCTGGGAATTGACAAGCCTGTGGAGATGACCGGAAAGTCGCTGATCAATGTCGTTTGAGTTCCCCGATCACGAAGGCTTTTTTACCCAAGGCTCGCCGGTTTTCGTGGCGCGGGCTCCGGGCCGCCTCGACGTGATGGGGGGTATCGCGGACTACTCGGGCTCACTGGTGGCGGAGCTGCCCATTGGCCAAGCCGCTCTGTGTGCCGCGCAGGCAGACTCTTCAGGCAAGCTGACGATCCGCTCGCTCAATATCGGTCGGACAGTGAGTGTGGCGACGGGCGGTGAGAAAAGCACCGAGCGCTGGGCGGTCTATCTGGCGGGCTGCGTGGCACTTCTCAAAGCCGAGGGCTTGCTTGCGAAAGACGCGGGTGTGCGGCTCTTGCTCACCTCCGATGTTCCCTTGGGAGCGGGCGTGTCGTCGTCGGCGGCGATCGAAGTGGCAACCATGCGGGCGATTGCCGCCGCGTTTGCCATCGAGCTAGACGGCCTGACTCTGGCGCGGCTCTGTCAGCGCGTGGAGAACGAGTGGGTCGGGGCTCCGTGCGGCGTGATGGACCAGGTGACGAGCGCGTGTGGCGCAGAGGGCAAGCTGCTCTTGCTACGCTGTCAGCCCCACACCATCGAAGGCTACACCCAAGTTCCTACCGGCTGGACGGTCTTTGGAATAGACTCCTGTGTGAAGCACAGTGTGGGGGGCACCGGCTACACGGGGGTGCGCTGTGCGGCGTTTATGGGGGCAAAGCTTCTTGGCCTCGCGCCCACCGACTATCTCTGCAACCTCACCCCGGAGAGCTACAGAGCCCTCGGCATCACCCTGCCTGACTCACTCTCAGGCGCGGTATTTTTAGAGCAGCACGGCCCCACTTGGGACCGTGTCACCACAGTAGATCCCAAGCAGCACTACCCCGTTCTGGCGGCCACCGAGCACCCGATCTTTGAGAACCAGCGTGTCGAGACTTTCTTAAAAGCCCTCGATGCGGGGGACTTCGCGCTTGCAGGCAAGCAGATGCTCGCGGCGCACGCCAGCTACAGCCGCTGTGGTTTGGGAACCAAAGAGACCGATCTTCTGGTCGAGCTTGCCATGGAGCAGAGCGGGGTCGCGGGAGCCAAGATCACGGGCGGTGGCTCCGGCGGAACGGTCTGTATTCTCTGCCCTTCCGACCGAGAAGCCGCTATCGCTGAGAGCGTGGCGGGCTCGTATGAAAAACACACCAGCACCGAGCCGCGCGTGATCCAGGGGACATCACCCGGCGCTCTGAGCACTCCGGTAGGCCTGCTTCAGGTGCGTCAGCGCCGTTTCTAGCTCCGCCTCAAGCTGCCCTTCGGTGAAGTTGCACTCAATAGAGATGCGGGCATCGTAGCCTGCGTCTTTGAGTGTTGCGAAGAGCGCAGCGTGATCGTAGCTACCCGTGCCAGGCGCTTTTCGTCCGGTATCCGCTGTGTGCACATGGGCGAGGCAGTCGGCGCTGGCGATAATATCGGCCAGAGATTCGTCGCCGTTTCGCTCCATATGGTAGGTATCCGCAAGATTTCGCACGCCGGGCCGTCCCACTTCGCGTGCCAGCGCCGCCCCCTCGGCCACGGTGTGCAGTAAGTTGCACTCGTGGCGATTCAGCGGCTCTATGGCGACCACGACTCCCGTTTTCTCGTAGGCATCGGCGCACTGATTCAGAAACCAGAGAAGCTGCGCGTGCGCCTGCTCCACGCTCCAGCCCTCCACAAGCTGCCGCGCACCGCCGCTCCCAAAGACGATTATTTTTCCGCCTACTTCGGCGGCGCGTGTGAGCGCCGTGTGCACATAGCGGGTGAGCACCACTTGGCTGACTTCAGGCCCCGTAATCTTCAGCTTGCCGGGCACAAAGAGATTAAACGTCTCGCACGGTAGGGGCAGGGCAAGAAGCGTGGCTTTTCTCTCCGCCCACACTGCTGAATCTTCCCGCTCAGGAACCAGCTCGCTGGACATGCCCATTTCGAGATAGTCCCAGCCTGCCGCCGCGACTGCCGCCGCTTTGCTCAGCCCCGCACAGACACCAAAACGCATTAGAGCTTACTCTCCTCGATCACTTTTTCCATCTTTTCAAGGCAGTCCTCAGTGAGCTCCTCGCCCGGAGTGAGTTGGTGTGAGCGTGCACTGCGCACCGCCCACCAGGCCCCAATCATAATAATCAGCGCAAAGCCTACCCAGAACGTGGCATCTTTCATCTCGCCGTAGTGAACACTATGTGTTTTCCCATAGAGATGCCGCGAGGAGAACCCAAGCTTCACGCCCGCCCAAGCCACCAGTGCATAGGCCGTACTATCGAGTGCGGGATAGGTGCGCAGGAGCCGCAGAAATGCCGCCGCTCCCAGCCGCAGCAAGACCATCCCTAGTAGCCCTCCCAGATAGACGATCCAGAGCTTCTCAGGCTTATTGACCAGCGAGACCGCAACGAGGATCGAGTCCACGGCAAAGACCACATCCGTAAAGCCGACCAGCGCCACCGTGCGCCCAAACGAGAGCTGCTTCTTCCCCGATGCCAGAGCATCTTCGTCGTCTTCGTCGTGCGACTTGCTGATAAAGTGCTTCACGGCAAGAAAGATCAAGTACGCCGCCCCGAGGCCACAGAGCCACCAGAGCTTGATCAGAAAGCCCGCTAGCAGAATCCCCACACCACGGAGGGCAAATGCCATGACCAGCCCCAGCGAGAGCGCTTTTTGCTGCTCTTTATCTGAGAGATGGCGCACCAGTAAGGCAAGCACGAGCGCGTTGTCCGCTGAGAGCAGACCCTCTAAAAGAACCAGAGTTCCTACAATCAGAAGATCGGGATTTGCAAAAGTTTGACCGAAGGGCATTATGCCTATTCTACCCGCTCCTAAGGAGCATTAGGGTAAGATGGATCTCTGATGAATACCGTCTCTGTTTCTCTTCGACGTCTGCCCGGCAACGACGATCTGCCCTTGCCCGCCTACGAAACACCCCAAGCGGCGGGCATGGACCTGCGAGCCGCACTCACCCAGCCACAAACCCTCCAGCCCGGCGAGCGCCAGGCCATTCCTACTGGCATTGCCATTGCGCTTCCCGCAGGCTATGAGGCGCAGGTGCGCCCCCGCTCCGGACTGGCGCGTAAGTCGGGAATCTCGATGGTGAACTCGCCAGGCACCATAGATGCGGACTATCGTGGGGAGCTCATGGTACTGCTGATCAACCTTGGTCAAGAACCCTTTACGGTCAACCGAGGCGATCGTATCGCGCAGCTTGTCATCGCTCCCGTTGTCCAGGCGCTCTGGCAGGAAGTGGACAGCCTGGAAGAGACCGAGCGTGGCTCGGGCGGCTTTGGCCACACGGGCGTACAATAGCGGCTATGGAAGAAGAGATCAGTGCCCTGCTCTCTCGGGCGAACCTCGCGCGAGTGCGTGGCAACCTGGAAGAAGCTCAGGCGATCTGTCACACCGCGCTGGAGCTCTCCCCGATGGCCGCCGATGCCCATAGCTTGCTCGGCGATCTTTTTCTCGCCCAAGACAAGCACGATGAGGCGCTGCACTGCTACAGTGTCGCGTCGGATCTCAAGCCCCAGAGTGCCTCGTTTCGGGAGAAGCGTGATAAAGAGCTTCAGGTACGCCACAGCCGCCTGCTTACCCAGCAGCAGAAGGCACAGAAGCCCACTCTTCCCAAGCCCGAGGCACAGGCCACGGGCTCGGACGTTCCTCAGAAAACTCCTTCCAAGCCCCGTCCGCGCTGGCTGACTTACACGCTCATCGGCGTGGGGGGCGTGGTGATGATTCTTTTGGGGGTTTGGTTGGGCACCTTCCTGTCGCATCGCAACGATCTGGTGCCCCTCAAAGAACCCCCTGTGGTGGGGCGCTAAATGCCGGGCTTACTCTAGCGTGAGGTGCGGGCGGAGCTGGGCCAGCTTCTTCTCCCCGATTCCCTTGACCTCCATGAGCTCGCTAATCTCGCTGAACTTTCCCTGCTCGGTGCGGTAGGCGACAATGCGCTCGGCGATGGCGGGGCCGACTCCGGGGAGGCTCTCTAGCTCCTTGGCTGTGGCTTTGTTGAGCGAGACCACTCCGACTTCGGCCTTAGTAGCTTTAGGAGCCTTCGGGGCTTTCTCGGACTTCTTCGTGTCGGATTTCTTGGTCGCCATGGGAGTGGCCTTGGGAGCCGCTTTTTCCGTGGTCTTGGTCTGGGCAAAGCCCGTGGTCGTCATGGTCGTGGTCAGGGTCAGGCTCAGAAGCGCGATGGTTGTTGCAAAAAACTTGGTAAACATTGTCTTGGTTTCCTCTTGTTTGCGGGAGTATCTCCCCCGCTTTCATCCCTAGAACGGGTGAGAACCCCTGATTCTGATAAAAAACGAAAAATTTATTTTTTGGCAAGGTGCCAGAGCAGGCCAGCCAGCGCAAAGCTAGCCGCTCCCAGTCGCACCGCCCTCTCAAGCCCAAAGACTTGTTCTTAGGGCTTTATGGCTTAGTTTACGGGGTCGCAGACGATCCCTAGCCAGCTTTTGCCTTGTGCGACAATGACCAGAGTGGCCTCTGCGCCCTTGCCGCCCCACTTTAAACCCAGCTCTTTATGCACGGCTTCGGGCTCTTTGGGATAGTGGCGCTTCTTGACAACGAGTCTTCCGATTCCCTGCTCACGTAGCCAGCGCCCCAGGGTGCGGTCGCGGTAGGGAAGTGCCACGCGGATTTTATAAGAGCGCACAGCGGCTCGCAAGGACGGCTCTGCGGCGGTGAGGTACATATCTGTCGGGGCGATGAGAGCCGCTTGACAGGCATCGGCGAGCGCTCCTAGTGCCCCCGCACGGATCACGCCGGGGTCAGGGTCGAGCAGATACTCCCCCAGCTCGTCTGCGATAAAGGGCTCTTCACCACGCTCGTAGCTCTCGCCACTGGGCAGGAGCAAGGCACGCGCAGGCCCCGCTTCCCCTCCGAGCACAATGCAGGCTTCTTTACAAGTCCGCTCCTCCGAGAGAAAGAGAAGCTGGCCCCCGAGGCTCGTCAGCGTGTCCTCATGAAGGGCGGGGGAGAGCTTGGCGACGACGATCTTATGGCGTTCTTGGAGCGATTCGAGAAAGCTTAAGGGCGGCTGGTAGCGCTCAGAGTCGGCGGAAAAGCGCGTGTGGCCGTCGCGGCGGGCGGGATCGAAGAAGGCTCCCTCGCAGTGCCCGCTCTCCCCCTCTAAGGCGGTCACATCGGCGCAGACAAAGCGGATTTTTTCCTCCAGCCCCAGAACATGGGCGTTGGCGCGAGCAAAGACCAGCCGTGCCGGGTCGGTGTCTACGGCGACCACGCGCTTTCCCGCCGCCGCCAGCGCCAGCGCGTCCCGTCCCACGCCACAGCAGGCATCTAGGACGCTCTCGCACTCGGAGAAGCACTTGGCATGGAAGGCCGCGATCTCGGTGGAGCTGGCCTGTGCAAGGGCATCGGCGGTGAGAAAGAGCTGGCCTGCCTCCTCCCAGCCGCGCTTGTGAGCACGCTCCCGCCCATCGAGGATTGTCAGTGCACCTGCCCGCAGCTCCGGGGGCAGATCCTGGGCATTGGTGAGCGCCTTCGCGCCGCGTCCTAGTACTGCCGCCCCGGGCTCTGAGACAAGAAACTCCGCAATCGCTTCGGTCACGAGCCGCCCGTGAGGATCTTGACTCCCCAGGTTTGCAGAAAAACCCCCATTGCAGGTCTTGGCTTCGTGGCTGCCTCGGGTCCTGTGGGGTTTTGGGTCGCCGTCAGGGGCTGACCTTGAGCGTCGACGATTAACACGGCTGCATCAGCCTTGCTTGTAGTAGACGATCGCGTGCTTGAACAGAGTCAGCTCACCGCCGTCGTCTGCGAGGACGTGGATCGTGGTCTCATCAAACCACTTGACCTGGCCGTTTAGGCTCTGGCCATTTGCCAGAAGGAAGGTCAATTTTGTCTGCTCATCGCGCAATCGAATCATTGCGGCGGAGCTTAGCTGAATGGTGGGCAGGCGGTCCCGGCTAGGGCCAAAATCCATAATCTATTCCTCATTCTCTCAGTACGGTGAAAGTGTGGCTATTCTACCTCAACTTGCCATCGGAGTGCCCACTTTGTGTTACTATAGAAGCTGTGTTGAGGTGTCCTCGTTTTTTTGCTTTTGCTATCGTCTTTTTCGCTTGGCTCCACTCAGGCGCGGCGCAGGCGCGTCAGTCGGAGAGTGCAGAAGCGTACTGGTACCGCCGTGTCGAGCCGGTGCTGGATAAATCCTGCCTCAAGTGCCACGCGGGGGTGCGTCAGCAAGGCGGGCTGGACCTGCGCTCGCTCCAGACAATTCTTCGGGGCGGCGACCAGGGGCCTGCGGTTGTCCCTGGCAAGCCCGATGAGAGCCGCCTTGTCGAGTATGTCGTCCCCAAGGCAGGTGTCGCCCACATGCCGCCTGATCCCAAAAAGCAGCTCAGTGCGGAGGCCGTCAAGACTCTCAAGACCTGGATCGCGATGTTGCCCCCGCGTGGCACGAAGTCGGTGCCAGAGTACATCGAGGCCTACCAGCGCACCCTGCCATCGCTGGGCACGCCACCGCTCACTCTAAAGCTCAGTGCGACCGCAACCATAGACTGGTTTCTACAAGCGAGCTGGAAAAAAGACAAGCTCGAACCCGCCCGTCTTGCCAGCGACTCTGTGTTTGCGCGGCGTGTCTATCTGGATCTAGCCGGGCGCATTCCGACCCAGAGTGAGCTGAGGCAGTTTGTTGGAGACTACCATGGGGACAAGCGCGAGCTCTTGGTCACCAAGCTCCTCGCTTCCGAGGACTACCCGCGCCACTTCCGCGAGGTCTTTGACACCCTGCTGATGGGGCGAGGCTCTGGCAAGAACGCCGCGTGGAGCGCCTATCTTGAGGAGGCCTTGCGCACCAACCGCCCCTGGAATGCGATTGTCCGCGAGATTCTCGTTGCCCGACCCACAGAGAGATCCCAGCAGGGTGCGACTTGGTTTCTGGCGGCGCGGAAAAACAACTACCAGGCCATCGCCGAAGCCGTCGCGCCAGTGGCCTTTGGGGTGAAGATCGGCTGCGCACAGTGCCACAATCACCCGCTCGCCTGGGAGATTGAGCAGCGACACTACTGGGGCTTGGTCGCGGCCTTCAATCGTGGCAAGAATGTCGACACGGACTCGGGCACCGGAATCTCCGAGAGCGCGATTGGCGGCTTTGTCAACTTTGCCAACCTCAAAAAAGAGTCCCAGCCTGCCGCGCTGGCTTTTCTCAACGGCAAGAGTGTCTCGGAGCGCATCCCGAGCGCCGACGAAAAAGAAGTGGACAAGCCTGAGCTCTATACCGTGCCCGCTGGGGCACGCACAGCAGCCGTCCCGAAGTTCTCGCGGCGCGAAGCCCTCGCCGACTCCGTGACTCGTGAGAATCCGCTCTTGGCTCGCGCTTTTGTGAATCGCCTCTGGGCCAAGCTAATGGGCCGTGGTTTTGTCCAGCCCGCTGATCAGCTAGACTCTAAGCACCGCGCCAGCCACCCCGAGCTTCTGGACTGGCTCGCCAAAGACTTTGAGGCAAGCGGCTACAATATCCAGCGCCTGGTGAAAAACATCGTCCTGACCCGTGCCTACCAGCTCGATGCCAAGATGGCAAGTAAAACTCTACCCCCGCCGGAGTCGTTCGCCCGAGCGCTGGAGAAACCGCTCTCTGCGGAGCAGCTCTTGCTCTCTCTACAGGTTGCGACAGGCAGTAAGGGCGATAGTGGCGAGCTGGAGCGTGGGTTTGTCAAGGCTTTCCCGGACCTGATGCCCGACACCTATAACCCGTCGCTCCAGCAGGCGCTCTTTCTGACCAACTCGCCTTTGGTAGAGAAGCTCCTCAAGCCCGCGCCTGGTAATACGACGGCAGCTCTTGCCATCCTCCCCACTCCCGAGGCACGCGTCCGAGGCGCGTTTCAAGCCGCGTTTGGCCGAGCACCCGACGCCACTGA
Organism: Armatimonadota bacterium; assembly: GCA_026392155.1. GTDB lineage: Bacteria > Armatimonadota > Armatimonadia > Armatimonadales > Armatimonadaceae > Armatimonas. The sequence continues at coordinate 52,700 of JAPLCP010000145.1, forward strand.
GCTGGCACAGTGTCAGGCAGTTCTAAAAACGGCTTCGTCGCCCGAGCGCGGTGTCCAGAATCTCCTCTGGGCGCTCCTCACCAGCGCCGAGTTTCAGGTGAACCACTAATGACCGAAAAAGACGAAAAAGGCTGTACGCCCCCTGAGCATACGCTCCACCGACGGCTGTTTCTGCAAGGACTGGTCGGGGCGGGGGCAGCATCGGCGCTGAGCTGGACGGGGCTGTTCTCGCCCGCCGCGATTGCCGCTGAGGCCAAGCGCCAGGAGAAGCACTGCATCTTGCTCTGGCTCTGCGGGGCACCAAGCCAGTTCGAGACCTGGGATCCCAAGCCGGGGAGCATCTACGGCGGGCCGTTTCGCGCGATCCCGACCAAGCTTCCGGGAGTGCAGTTCAGCGAGCTGATGCCCAACTGCGCTAAGATCGCCGATAAGCTTGCCGTGGTGCGCTCGATGAAGACCAAGCCCAACGAGCACTTCCAGGCCATTGATTTACTGACACGCGGTGCGGCTCCCCGCGAGCCGTTTGTGCGTCCTATCTTGGGCTCGGTGCTCGCGCAGCAGCTTGGGCACTTAGATAGCCCGATTCCCAACTTCGTCTTTCTCGATCCCAATCCCAAGGGCAACGAGTTCGAGTCGTTTAAGGCAGGCAACTGGGCGGGCTGGCTTGGGGCGCAGTACGGCCCGGTGCGCGCGGGCGGCGAGTACAAGCTGGAGAATGTCAAGCGCCTCGCCGACAGCACCACGCAGGACTTCGAGCAGCGCGAGGCATTAAGAAAGTTCCTCACGAAAAAATACGAGAACGACCGAACCAGCGCCGCGGCAAGCTCCCAGAACGCGACATTCTCACGCGTCAAGGGTCTGATGAGCTGTGCGGATCTCTTTGATCTGGAGAAAGTCAAGCCCAAAGACCGCGAGCGCTACGGCCCCGGTACGTTTGGCCTGCACACGCTGCTTGCGCGAAACTTGGTGGAGAATGGCGCGCCGTTTGTGATGGTCGCCAACGGCATGCCCTGGGACTGCCATGTCTTCCAGCACGAGATCTACCAGATGCTGGTGCCGGAGACGGATCGTATTGTCGCCAACCTCATCAATGATTTAGACGAGCGTGGCCTTCTCGACAAAACCTTGGTGGTGGTGATGGGTGAGTTTGGCCGGACGCCGTGGCTCAATGCCGCCCGTGGTCGTGACCACTACCCGGATGCCTGGAGCCTGGCGATGGCGGGAGCAGGGATCAAGCGCGGCGTGGTTGTGGGCGCAACCGACGCTGATGGGGTGGACGTAGCCGAAAAGCCCTTTGATGAGAAGAATCTCTTCGCCACGATCTTCACGGCGCTGGGCCTCGATCCGTATGCCGAGTACGAAGCCGAGGACATCCCGACGTTTTATCGCGTTGAGGACAAGGCCGCCCCGATCCGGGAGATCCTGAAATGAGCGAGCTGAAATTAACGTCGCTAAAAGATATTAAGCTACCGACCGCCGTGCTTGCGCTTGCAGCCACGCCCGAGGGCAAGCAGCTCTTTGCTGCGTGTCTGGACGGCGGCGTCTACGCAGTGCCCGTAGACTCGGGCGTGCCCCAAAAGCTCGGTAAGCATGAAAGCTATGCCAGCGGCGTGCAGTTTCTCACCAAGACCAACCAGCTCATCTCGGCGGGCTACGATGGCACGCTCCGCTGGCTCTCGCTCACGGAGGGCAAGGAAACGCGCGTTGTCAAAGCCCATAGCTTCTGGTCGTGGAAGCTGCGCCTCTCCCCCGATGAGCGCTTTGTGGCCAGCGCAACCGGGCAGTATCTTGCAGGCGGCGAAAAGTACGAGCCCGCCAAAGAGCGCGAGCCTAGCATAAAAGTTTTCGACACAGAAACGGGCAAGCAAGTCGCGGCACTTGCGCACACGCCCCCCGTGCTTTCTGTGGCGTTTAGTCCGGATAGCAAACATATTGCGGCAGCGAATCTCATGGGGGAGGTTCGGGTCTGGGAGCTGGCGACCGGCAAGCAAGTCGCCGCTTGGACGACGCCAGACTTTACGTGCTGGGGGATTATCAAGAGCCACCATTATGTGGGCGGTATTTTTGATCTGGCGTTTAGCCCCGATGGTAAAGAGCTGCTGGCCTGTGGCATGGGCCCGATGGTAGATCCGATGGCGGGCAATGGCAAGCAGACCTGGCAGCGCTTTGCCTGGGCCGAAAATCCGCCGCGAAAAGTCTCGCAGATCCAAGATGCCGATGCCGGGGCGGGCCTGATGGAGGCGCTTCGCTTCCACCCTGAGGGCAGGCACTTTGTGATGGCCGGAAAGCTCGCACAGGGCAAGTGGAATGCCGCGCTCTTTGAGAGTAGCACTGGGGCCATGGCGCACTCGCTCGACTGCAAGATGCGTGTCACCGATGCCGCCTGGCTCACAGGTGGCACGCAGCTCGCACTCTCGGGCGCGACAGCGCAGGAGAAAAAGAACAAGGAGGGCCGCTACACGGACTTCGGCCGTATTAAGCTCTTTACGGTAGTCCCAGGCCTGGTGTCTTGACTCTGTGTGCAATCCACGATAGAATTTGACGCCTGTTGGTTTGTCAGAGGGTTTCCCGTTGTAGCTCAGCCCGGATAGAGCGGTCCCGTCCTAAGGGAAAGGCCGGGGGTTCGAATCCCTCCGACGGGATTTTCTGACAGTGTCCAAACACGACCTGGAGAGGTCGCATAGTTGGTCTAGTGCGTCCGCCTCGAAAGCGGATGAGTGCAAGCTCCGTGGGTTCGAATCCCACCCTCTCCGTTTTTTTACACTACTCGGTCATAAACACCATCTCCTATGACCCGCGAAACTGCCTATAAAACGGTAATTCCCCCCACGGCCCGAGAAAAGGTCACTGCGCGCGGACAAGCTCGCTGTCCTGTACGGGCAGAATACTAAATTGGGAAAGCGCTTGTCGGAATACGACTCTGGCATCCCAGTGGGCTTCCTGCAAACGAGTACGCCTTTCAAGATGGCAGCAAACACGGCTGGCAGTTTTTCTGGAACACCGACGGTAATCTGATCTCTGCACAGCCCTACGAACAGGAGCGACAACATGGCACCGCCTACCAGTGGGCCAACGATGGGCGACTGCTCGGTACCTATACCATGGACAAGGGGAACGGTCTCGATCTCTGGTGGTGTGAAGACGAAGACGGCAACGTCACCCTAGCGGAAGCCTGCACTTCACTCCTGGCTCCACAGCGAGCGTGCGCGCAAACATGAACAGGTGGGGTGTCTTCCATTAGGGGTTTCATAAGGACATTTTACCTCCCTTCAGGTATTCTATGGGCATGAACCTCTGCGTTACCGACAATGGCCGCTTTCTTCAGTGGGACGACCAGACCCCGTTTTTCTACCTCGCTGACACGGCCTGGGAGCTGTTTCACCGGCTGACACTCGACGAGGCCAAGCACTACTTAGAAGTGCGGGCGGAGCAGGGCTTCACGGTGATCCAGGCGGTTCTGCTCGCCGAGTTCGATGGGCTGACGGAGCCTAATCAAAACGGTGACCTGCCCCTTCATGACCTCGACCCGACCAAGCCCAATGAGAAGTATTTTTCGCATGTGGACGCCGTGCTGGACTACGCGGACTCGCTTGGGCTGATGGTGGGGCTATTGCCGACGTGGGGCGATAAAGTGGTGAAGGCATGGGGAGTCGGGCCGGTGATCTTCAACCCAACCAATGCCTACGCCTACGGCAAGTGGCTGGGGCTGCGCTATCTCCACCGCGAGAATATTCTCTGGATCAACGGCGGGGACCGCAAGCCGCAGACGGACGACGAGAAAGAGACGTTTCGTAAGCTAGGGCAGGGGCTGTGCGACGCCGACCCGAACCATCTCATTACGTTCCATCCCCAAGGCGGCTGTCACTCTAGCGATGATTTCCATACCGAAGACTGGCTCGACTTCAACCAGATTCAGTCCGGCCACGGAGCGCGGCGGATTGACAACGCGGCGATGGTGGACAAGGACTACGCCCTCACGCCCATCAAGCCGACGCTGGATGCGGAGCCGTGCTACGAGAACCACCCGATCAACTGGAAGCCCGACACTAGCCGCTTTCGCGATGACGATGTCCGTGCGGCGCTCTGGCGCTCCGTGCTGGCGGGAGCGTGCGGCGTGACCTATGGCTGTCAGGATGTCTGGCAGTTCTTCGACTCCAGCCGCCATCCCGCCATTGCCTTTTCCGACACGCACTGGACCGAGGCGCTGCACTTCTCCGGCGCGTGGCAGGTGCGGCACCTGCGCTCACTGATCGAGGAGCGCGACTTCACGACAGGCGTTCCCGCCCAGGAGCGCATCCTCACCGACGACACCGGCGCACGCTGCCTCACCGGCGACGGCTGGCTGCTCTGCTACTTCCCCGAGGGCGGCGAGCTCACCCTGAGTGTGGACGAGCTGGGATTTGATGTCGCCGCCGTGAGCTGGTACGACCCGCGCACCGGGATCGCCGTGGACGACGAGGAAGTGGACTGTGAGGACGAGATTATCGTCTCCTCCCCCACGTCAGGCCGCCACAACGACTGGGTTCTCTGCCTCGAAGCCACCGAGCTCGCCGATGAGGATGAAGACTAGCACTTATTTTGCTTTTTCATCCAGCGCTTCCAGCGAGCGGCCTTTCGTCTCGACAATAAAGGGGAGCAGAAACAGCCCGACAATCGGGACGCAGCCGACAATTACCAAGGCCTTGAAGGCGGCATCGAGCCCTTGCTGGGCGATCAGTCCGACCAGAAACGGCCCTGCGGCGGCGATGATGCGCCCAATGTTATACGTAAAGCCCGCTCCGGTGCCACGCAGGCGGGTCGGGAAGAGCTCGGGGAGGTAGTAGGTAAAGCTGCCAAAGACACCAAAGACCGTCAGGCCAATCGGGAAGTAGCCGTAGAGCCGGGTCGCGCCTGCCCAGGGGAAGGCAAAGGTTCCGATAATGCTGGCCGCGCCCAGCACAAAGTAGATCGCAAACATCGCCCGGCGGCCCATGAGCTTGGCAACGGGAACCGTGAGAAGCGTCCCGATCAGCCCCCCGAGGCAGAAGCTCACCAAGGCAATAGACTTCCAGCTCTCGACCAGCGCTTGCGTTTGTGGCTTATCCAGCCCTTGGAGCTTGGCCTGCGCTCCCGCCATCTGCGAGGCAATCACCGACGCGAACGTGTTGCAGCTCCACCAGGTGATTAGCGCGATGAGCGCCATCGCCATCCCACCGAGAGTGGCACGGCGCAGCTCGGGTGTGAAGAGCTCGGCAATAGTGGGGCTCTTCTTCTCGCTGGCCGCCTCCTGCCACTTCTCCGGTTCTTTGATAAAGAAGCGGATCACAAAAGCAACAATCGCGGGCAACAAACCGCAGGCAAAGACCCAGCGCCAGCTTGTCTCCGGGCTGTCTTTGAGCAGACCACCGACAATATAAAAACGCATGGCATCGGCGGCGAGCAGCCCCAGTGGTGCCGACGTGTAGAGAAGCGCCCCCGCCTCGACACGGCGCTTCTCCGGAACCACTTCCGCCACCATCGCCGCGCCCGCCGCCCACTCGCCGCCGATCCCAAAGGCCACAAAGACGCGGCAGAGCAGCAGCACCCAGATATTGGGTGCCAGCGCACACATCGCCGTCCCAGCCGAGTAGAGCAGCATCGTCAGGAGCAGCGTCTTGGTGCGCCCGAGCTTGTCGGTGATGCGCCCAAAGAGCACGCCGCCAATCGCCCAGAAGATCAGCAGCAGCGAGCCCATGATCCCGTTCCAGTACGGCACCGACGCCTTGGCCTCGGGGCTCCCAATCGCTTGCCCAAGAAGCACCGGGATCGCCTTATCCGCCACTAAGGCATAGAGAAGCCCGTCGAAGATATCAAAGCCCCACCCCAGCCACGCGGCAAAGAGCACGGTCCACTGATAGCCGTTCATGTCCAAAAAACGCCGTTGTCCACTTCCACTCATGCTGGGCATTATAGCGGAAAGTCAGACCCATGATAAAATCCTGTCCAATATGGGCTATGAACTTCACATTACCCGCGCTCCTTTTTGGATGCGATCTCAAGAAACTCCAATTACTCATGCCGAGTGGCAAGCCTATGTAGATGGCAATCCTGAACTCATCTGGGAAGGCTGGACGGATTGGAAGACTCTAGGACGAATACCAACAGCCGTTTGGCGGTCGGGTTCTTTGGAGGTGCATTTTCACTGGTACGAGGGTGAAGTTACTGCCAGACCTGCAAGTCGTGAAGGTATTCAGAAAATGGTGGCCCTCGCTGAAGCACTAGGTGCACAAGTTTTTGGTGATGAGAATGAGCGCTATGGCCCCGATGGTGAGGCTGTTTTTGAAGAATGGCCTGAGATGTCAGACGACCCAACCACAAGCTAGTTGTCGTAGCGCACGAGCGGAAAATCTCGGGTGGTCTGTCCGGGGAGGGCTTGCCAGATGTGGCGCTCGGGCATTTGCAGGGCAGTGAGGGGGCCGCTACGGCACGCGCCGGTGTCTATTCCTATCTGCCACGCTGAGACATCTGGTTCTGTTGTGGGCGTGTGGCCGTGGATCGTGAGCCGTCCCGAACGATCAGCGTACTCCAAAAACTCCCAGCGAATCCAGAGGAGAGTATCAGGCGATGTGTCTTCGACGGGCTTGCCGCGCTCTGTCCCGGCGTGTACCCAGACACAGTGGGCCAGCTCGGGGAAGCGTTCGGTGGGGGCTTTCCAGTAGGTTTTGAGCAGGGAGAAGTAGCGGGCTAGGTCAGCGGGGCACTCGCGCTTGAAGCACTCAGGGGGATCGCGCTCCCAGCTGTGCATCGTCTCGATCCCGCCGTTGCGAAACCAGTCAAAGTCGTCGTAGACAATCCGGCAGGGATGCTTTCCCGTGAGATAGGCCGCCGCCATGTCCTCGTGGTTGCCCCAGAGCAGCACGGTTCTGTCAGGAGCCGCGTCGTGCTCGGCGAGCAGGCGATTCACCACCCCGCGTGAGTCCGGGCCACGGTCAATCGCATCGCCCAGAAAGACCGTGATGTCCTCTGGCCCACGAGGAAGTGCCACCAGCAGTGTCTCCAGACGCGCGTCCATCCCATGAATATCGCCGATTGCCCAGACAGATGCCATGTCTCATTATACGGTTACGTCAGCTGTTGGAGAGTGGGCAGGGCGAGCTCCCACTGCTGGCGGAAGTTGTCGTAGTGCTGAGCGCGCTCGGTCTGAAGGCGACGGCGCAGAACCGCGAGGCTCTCTCGCTCGCGCCGACGGGGGCGAAGGCGACGCTTTTTCTCAGACTCCAGCCCGCGTAGCCAGAGGCGGAGAATATCCAGGTCGTGAATCGTCCCCAGCACGGTTTGCAGCGCCGCGACGGACTTCTTAAGCGCCTTCTCCGTCTCGGGGAACCGGCTGAGGGTGAAGCGCAGGCGCTTGACGGCGATCCGCAGCTCATGCAGCTCGGTGATGTTTTTCGGGTCGCGGATGAGCGTGTCAAAGCGCAGCGCATTCTCGGCGGCGAGGCTCACCTCCGCCCGAGTCGCGGAGGGCTCTTCGTTTGCCACGGTCAGCAGCGCTTTCTGCGCCTGACGGGCTTGCTCTAGCCACTTGCCCCCCACTTTGCCGCGTCGAACTCCCTTCATGGCCTGCGTGCGCCGCTTCTCCAGAACCCGCAGCGCGAAGGCAAAACCTCGGTGCTCATCTTGGGTCGCTGTGGCCTCTGCTGCCTTCAGGAGCTCTTGCTGGGCATCTAGATCGCGCACCACACCGAGCGAACGGGTGAGAGTTTGGGTACTGTCGAGCAGGCGCTGGCGGAGCTTTTGGGGAAGCATCGCCGTGGCAAGGGGAAGTGCTACCCGCAAGCGCCGCCCGGTCGTCCGCGCTGTCTTCACCGACACCGAATCGCCTTTCTGTGCCAAGGGAAGCGCCGTGCTCAGCCGCTCTAAAAGTACTGCGATAGGTTCCATAGAGCAGTGTACCGTTTCTGGAAATACAAAGGCACTGCTCATGGGTAAGGAAATAGCCATCTCCCCCTGCCCCCTCTTCCCCGACTTGCTCCTTCGTCGCGGGAAGAGGGGGGAGTCAGTCCTTGACTTCTTTGCTCCGGAGGCGCTTTTTAAGGCGCTCTACCGCTTCTGCTTTTTCAGGGCTGAGTGAGGGGAATGGCTTTCGGGTGGGAGCCACCTGTAGTCGCCAAAGCTCTCGATCTAGTTCGTCATCGGTGACGTAGTCAAGGCCCGCCTGCTTACGCTCGGCGAGCCATTGCTTTAGCTCGTGGGCGACTCCACTTACATCCACGGCACGATTTATCCGACGCCTTGGGCTCTTTGGAGTGACTTGCCTTCGTTGGGGAGGCTGGGCGCGACGAACATCTCGACGTGCTGCATCTCCTTGAGGTTGTGCGCTCCGAGCGAGCCCATGGAGAGCTTGAGCGCCCCGACAAGGTTCATCGTGCCGTCGTCTTTGTGCGCTGGGCCGTGGAGAATCTCTTTCAGCGAACCGGAGATACCCACCTTGATGCGTGTGCCACGGGGCAGGTCAGGGCTCATGGCGGCCATGCCCCAGGAGTAGCCCGGTGCGGGCGCTTCGGCGGCGGCGGCAATCGTGGAGCCGAGCATCACGGCATCGGCACCCGACGCAATGGCCTTGGCGATATCACCCCCGTTGCGGATTCCGCCGTCGGTGATGATCGGGACATAGCGGCCCGTTTTCTCGAAGAAGTCATCGCGGGCGGCGGCGCAGTCGGCGGTGGCGGTGATCTGTGGCACGCCGATCCCGAGCACTTTCCGGCTGGTGCAGATATGCCCCGGCCCCACGCCCACCAAGATTGCAGCAGCGCCGGCCTCCATCAGCTCCATGGTCGCCTGATAACCGACCGTGTTGCCCACGATCACCGGAATCGGGCAGTTTTTGCAGAACTCTGCGACGGGAAACTCGGGCACGACCGAAGACTCAAAGCTCACACTGCCAACCGTGCTCTGGATAAAGAAGAAGTCCGCTCCGGCGGGAATGGCGGCCTCGGCGGCTTTCTGCGCGGAGTGCGGCGCGGCAGCCACGGCAGCAATTCCCCCCGCGTCCTTGATCTCCTTGATACGCTTTGCGATCAGGTCGGGACGCACAGGGGCGGCATTGTAGAGGCTCTGAATATAGGCAATCACGCCCTCACCATCGTGGTCGGCGATGCTCTGGAGGATCTCTTCGGCGTTCTCGTAGCGGGTCTGGATGCCGTCCAGGTTGAGCACGGCGATCCCACCCTGCTTGCTGAACTCTGCCGCAAGTCGTGGGTTGACCGCACCATCGAGCGCCGATGCCAGGATCGGAACCGCGATCTTACGACCCGCCAGCTCCCAGGAAACGTCCACGTCCCGTGCATCAATCACCAGCGGCCCTGGTGCCAGTGCCACCTCATCGAACCCGTATGCCCGTCGCGCTTTCCGACGCCCGCCCAGAACAATCTCCAAAATATCGCCTCCCGAATAATTAGGACTATCCTATCACACCGAACCCATCCCGCCGATCAGAACGGCGGGACTGGAGAGCGTCGCAGGCTCCGCTACGAAGGCCGTTCCGGCCATACAGAATTCTTATGGCCGGAACGGCCTTCGTAGCTTTAGCTCGCGAGTCCCGCCGCTCCAACCGGCGGGATTACTTGTCGTCGAGCGCCTCGACGCCGGGGAGCTTCTTGCCCTCTAAAAACTCCAGGCTCGCGCCGCCGCCGGTGGAGATATGGCTCATCTTGTCGGCAAAGCCCAGTAGCTCGACAGCGGCTGCGGAGTCGCCGCCCCCGACGATGGTGATCGCACCGTTTGCCGTTGCGGCGGCCATGGCCTCCGCGACAGCTTTGGTACCTGCGGCGAAGTTGGGGAACTCAAAGACCCCCATTGGGCCGTTCCAGATCACGGTCTTGGCCGTGGCGATGATCTTGGCGAAGGCCGCAGCGCTCTCCGGGCCAATATCCAGCCCCTCACGCTCGGCAGGAATCGCTTCGACACTCACGGTGATGCGCTCGGCATCGTTGGAGAACTCGGTGACGGTGACGCAGTCCGTCGGCAGGGCGATCTTCTCGTTGCCCAGAAGTGTCTTGCAGAACTCCAGCGAGTCGGCATCTAGAAGGCTCTTGCCGATCTCAAAGCCCGCCGCCTTCACAAACGTGTAGCCCATGCCGCCCCCAATGATCAGAGAGTCCACCTGGGGAAGCAGGTTCTCGATCACCGGAATCTTATCGGCGACTTTCTTGCCACCCAGAATCGCGACAAACGGGCGGGCAGGATTGACCACCGCGCCCCCGAGATAGTCCAGCTCTTTTTGCATCAGCAGGCCACTGACACAGGGCTTGCCTTGGCTTTTGCAGACCGTCGCCACGCCTTCGGTGGAGGCGTGCGCGCGGTGTGCGGCTCCAAAGGCATCGTTGACATAGATATCAGCCAGCGCGGCCAGCTTTGCGCTGAGCTCGGGATCGTTGCCCTCTTCCGCATCGGTGAAGCGCGTGTTCTCTAGCAGCGCAATGGCTCCTGCAGCAGGCGTCACGGTTGTGATTCCCAGCGGGTCGCTCTCGGAGGCCGTCGCGAGATTTACCGTCACGCCGGTGAGCTGTGCCAGGCGCTCTGCCACGGGCTTCAGGCTATACTTCGCGCTGATCTTGCCCTTGGGCCGCCCCAGATGGCTCATCACGGTCAGCGCCGCGCCCGCTTCTAAGAGCGCCTTGAGGGTCGGAAGCGCCGCCTCGATCCGCCGGTCGTCGGTAATGACCCCAGAGTCATCCTGAGGCACGTTGAAGTCCACACGAACCAGTACCCGCTTGCCCGCCACATCCACATCCGAAATCGTCTTCTTATTCATAGCGACATTATTGTACAGCCTTCTTCCCCCCTAACCCCCGCCCGGCGGGGGGACAATAAAGAAAAACCATGAGCGCCCGGGAGAGGAGGGTTGGGGCGGTGAGGTTTTTACTCTCGGACGATACGAAAGCCGACATAGGGGCTCTTGAAGCTGGGGAGGTTGCCGCCGCGCTGGCCGACGCGCTGCTTGGCGGGATCGAGGGCGAAACTACCGCCGCGTAAAACACGCTCGGTGGCGCTAGGGTCACGGGCAACGGGGTCGAGGAGTGAGCTGGTGGCGTAGAAGCTCTTGATGTAGCTATCCTCGCACCACTCCCAGACATTGCCGCAGACATCAAAAAGCCCCCAAGCATTGGGCGCTTTCTGCCCGACTTTATGGGTTTTCTGCCCAGAGTTGGCAAAGACCCAGGCGAGCTTGGGCAGGGTCTCCAGAGTGATCTCGCCCGTTTCGCCCATTTTCGTGGCGGGAAAGAGACCCGTACTTCCAGCCCGCGCCGCGTACTCCCACTCGGCCTCGGTGGGCAGGCGAAAGACCGCGCCACTGCGCTTGCTCAGCCACTGACAGTAGGCTTTTGCATCGTCCCAGCTTGTCGAGTCCACGGGCAGCTCGTCGCCCTTAAACGCCGACGGATTGGCGCGGAATTTTTTCCACTGCGCCTGCGTGACTTCGGTCTCGGAGATAAAGAAGGGCTTGGTAATCCGAACCGCGCGGGCGGGCTGCTCCTCACGGAGTAAGTTTGTCCAGAGTCCTGCTTTTTGTAAAACGCTCTTTTGCGGCTCAGTGAGCCCGCGTGTGAACGTCCCGGCGGGAATCTTGACAAACCAGATGCCCCCAAAGCGTGCCCGACCGAAATCGGGGATTCTGGTGGGATCGCTGTCGGCAGCATCGAGTACCAGGCCGGGCGGCGGTGGATTGGGTGTCCCTGCCACCAGGTTCACGTTGCTAATCCAGAGCGTCGGGTTTTCGGGCGTGGTCTTGGCGATGGAGAAGAGTAGGAGGTTTTTCTCGGGATCGGGGGCGCTGGCGGTGAACTGGACCGCGAAGGGCTTGTCGTCGGTGGTGAGCTTAAAGCTCTCCTCCAGCCCGATACCGCGCACGACGCCTTGGCTGTCTGCCGTGGTGGTGGCAGCGAGAGGGAGCACGTACGGCTGGCTGGCACGGGCCGTGAACCACAGGGTGTAGGTCTCGCCGTCTTTGAGGCCTTCCAGCCGATGGCTGAGCCGCGCAACGGTTCCGGGGCGACGGGCGAGATACTCCAGCCGCATGGTCTCACCTTCATAGCTCACCGACGGCCCATCGCCCACTTTTTTGGGCGTCACTTCCCACCCTGAGCCACTTCGATCGCGCAAATCGGAGACGAGGCCGCGCTTGGGGAACTTGACCACAGGTGGCTCGACAAACCCGACGAGGCTATAGTTGTTCTTGGCGTAGAACTCGCCCCGCGCATTGTTCTCGCCGCCGCCTTTTGCCGTCACGTGGCAGAAAATGCAGGGCTTCATCTCTTTTTTGGCATAGCCCGGCGTCGCGTGGGCCGACACACTGGCCAGAAAGAGAGTACTAAAGAGAAAAAGTCTGGTAGTCGCTCTGATCGGGCGGGCCGTCGGTGAGGTGAAGAACCTTTGCGTCCAGATCCATAACCGCGCTGGTAACCGTGACATAGTGTTGCTCCGGGGGCTCGGCCAGATTCCGGTGGCGACAGAGCCCAAAAGGGTCATCGAGCGTGTCGCGAAGTGCTGTCTGGATTTTCTCCAGTGTGGTCGGCTTTGCGGCTAAGAGCAGCTCTGCCAAGCGGGCTTCGCGGCGGCGCGAGTAGATACGGCGAGGGTTGGGAGGCTCGGTGAGGCCGAGCGCTTCCGGGTTGACAAAGTGATTGGCATGGGTCAAGACACCGTCCACGGGCATCAGCATCCCTTCGGTGTCGGGTGCAGCTTCGATGTCTAAGACAAATCCGGGTGGCTGTGCGATCAGAAAATTTGTCGAACAGGCGCGGGGCTCGCTCGTAATCACCGAAACCGCGTCGTTGAAGTCCCGCTGGCGTAGAATCTCGTAGAAGCGCACGTGGGCGGGCTTGTTAAAGCGTGTCCAGTCGTCGTCGGTGGTGGTGATCCCATTGATCGCCAGCCCGATTCCCTCCGAGTTGAAGCCCAGCTTCGCCCCCACAATCCCGGACTCCGTAAACGCCAGCGTCTGCAAGCCATCCGGCTCGTGTGTGTGCAGAACCGCGCCCTGCACCTCCGGAATCCAGTCCCAGTTCTGCCCGATAATCAAGTGCCCCTCAGTGGTCGCCTCAGGGAGCAGGGCAAAGAGCGTACAGCCATCGGCCTGCGCCTCACGCGCCATGGCCATCTTGCCAAACTGGTAGTAGAGAATCTCGTAGCGGACGTTCAGCGCGACAATGTCCAAAAACTCGAACCCGCCGCCCTCAGCCACGCCCTGCATGCCCGCAAAATAATCTGGGCTCTGGCGCTCGATATGCGTTGCGTACTGCGCCGCAATCTCGTGGACTTGCTCGCGCTCCAGCAGCGTCTCACGCAAGAAACGATCAAAGTACACCGCGATATTGGCCGCGACCCGGTCTTTGAGCTGTGCACCGTGCTGGCGGCCTTGCTCCAGAGCGGAGCCACGAAGGGTTACAAGAGGAAGCATTGTCGCTATTGTACCTACTTAACTTCGCTCGACGGGCTTGGGGTCTTCCGCACCAACGCCTAAGCGATGAATGGCAAGTAGGTCTTCGAGGGAGTGGAGCTTGCGCACGAGGGCTTCGACATACTCCGCCGACGGGGCTTCAAAGTCGAGGCGCAGAACAGCGATCCCTTTGGCGCGGTCCGAGCGGGTATTGATGCCTAAGATAAAGACTTTATTCTCCGAGAAGAAGTCGGTGACGTCGCGCAGGAGGCCCGTGCGGTCGAGGGTCTCGATAATCACGCCGGTCTCGAAGCGCTCGGTCTCTAGTGGGTGCCAGTCTATCGGGCTGAGGCGCTCGGCTTCGTAGGCGGCGACATTGGGGCAGCCCTCGCGGTGGAGGATCATTCCCCGACCACGGGAGACGTAGCCTAAAACCTCATCGCCGGGCAGCGGCAGGCAGCAGCGGCCACGGGTGATCGCCACGCCATCCACACCGCCCGGAGCCAGCGCGAGTTTTTCTTTTCCGCGTGGCTTGGAGAAGTCCTCACTGGTGGGCTTTTTCTTCTCTTTCTCCAGCTCCGGGCGCAGGCGATTGACCACCATCCCCAGCGCCACATCCCCAAAGCCCAGCGCGGCAAAGAGATCGTCCACGCTCTCTTTATTCAGCAAGTTGGCCAGCGGGAGCATCTTCTTGCTGTCTTTAATCACCGCGGTTGAGAGCCCAAGCCGCTCTAGCTCCTCCATGAGGCGCTCACGGCCTTGCACGAGGTTGTCGCTGTACTTGAGCTTGCGGAAGTAGTTCTTGATCTTGCCACGGGCATGGCCGGACTTGGCGTGCATGAGCCAGTCCAGCGACGGCGTGGCCTGGGGACGCGTGAGCACTTGGCAGATGTCACCGTTCTGGAGCTTGTAGGAAAGATTGACGACGCGCCCATTGACTTTTGCCTGCACCAGGTGATCGCCCACATTGGAGTGTACGCGATACGCAAAGTCAATCGGGGTTGCGCCCGCCGGGAGATCCAGAACATCGCCCTTGGGAGTGAAGACAAAGACCTGATCCGTAAACAGATCGGCGCTGGCGCGGGAGAGGAACTCACCCGGGTTGGCCTCGGCCTGCTGGGCATCGAAGAGCTGGGCGCGCAGAAAGGCCATCTTGCGCTCAAAGACATCTTTGCCTACTCGTGCGCCCTCACCCTGCTCTTTATATGCCCAGTGCGCCGCGACCCCAAACTCGGCGGTCTTGTGCATCTCCCAGGTGCGGATCTGCACTTCGAGCGGCTCGCCACGCGGCCCATAGACTTTCGTGTGCAGGCTCTGGTAGAGGTTGGCCTTACGCTTGGCGATGTAGTCGTCGAACTTGCCGGGAATAGGGAGATAGGTCTCGTGGATCACCCCCAGAGCGCCGTAGCACTCCGGGACGGTCTGCGTGATCACCCGAAGCGCAATAAGATCGTAGATATCGGTGAGCTCCAGCTCCTGCTTGATCATCTTGTTGTAGATGCTCCAGAGGTGCTTGGGGCGGCCCTGAATATCCACCTTGAGACCGGCGTGCGTGAAGCCATCGCGTAGCTTCTGGATCGCATCGCGGATGTCGTCCTCGCGCTCTACTCGCGTGCGTGCAATCCGCTCGCTTAGCTCTTTGTACTCGGTGGGATAGAGGTACTTAAACGCCAGGTCTTCGAGCTGCCACTTCACCTGCCAGATCCCGAGGCGGTGGGCGAGTGGCGCGAAGATCTGCATGGTCTCTTCCGCCACTCTTTGCTGTCGCTCGGGGCGCAGCCCTTGAAGGGTGCGCATGTTGTGCAGGCGGTCAGAGAGCTTGATGACCATCACCCGAAAATCGCGGGCAGTGGCCAGTAAAATTTTCCTTAAGTTCTCTGCGGACGAGTGCGTCTCCAGGCGCTTACGGCGGCGCGAGTCCACTTTCCCAGTCTCTGCCTCTTTGGCGGCGGCTTCTTTGGCAGCGGCGGCGAGCTCGGGAGCGAGACGCTCAAAGTCTGCGAGCTTGAGCTTGGTAACCCCATCCACTAAGAGCGCCACTTCTTCGGAGAACCGCTCCTTGATCTCGTCGCGCGTGACGCCACAGTCCTCGATCACGTCATGGAGAAAGCCCGCCGAGATACTCGCCTCGTCCATCTCCAGCTCCGCGAGAATATCGGCGACGGCAACCGGATGGATAATATAGGGCTCGCCGCTCTTGCGGAACTGCCCCTCATGCTTCTGGGTTGCAAAATCGTGGGCGTGCCGAAGGAGCGCCACATCCGCGTTGGGGTTGTAGCGTCTCACTCGCTCTAGGATACTCTCTAGACTTGCCAGCATCGGTAGCGAGCATTATAGTCTATACGGCTAATTCTCGCCTCATTCTCCTGCAAAAAATCTGGTGTGAGCTGTATAGTGTGAAATTTCGTCTAATGAATTATTTTTCAGGTCTAAAATTAGCATCCATGTATTTTTCCTGATATAACTTGGCTATTACCTGTCGAGGAGAAAATTAGTCCTCTTTTATCAAGGTAGAAATGAGAAAACATGGGAAGACGACCTAAAGTATTGACAGAAGGCGCAGAAGCCGCCGCAACGACGCCTGTGGTACGCCGCCGCCGCCGCACGACCGTGGATCATGCCGCTCAAGGACAGATCCTAGTGGCCTCCTTACTGAGTTCACGCGGTGAGCGCGGTGCAACGCAGGAAGAAGCGCTGGCAGTGGTGATGTGGGCACGTGGAATCCACGACGAAGCCGCAGAACTCAAGGCTCTCTCAACACGTGTGCGCCGCGCCAAGACCGAAAACGCCGCCGAGCGCCAGATTGCGCTGATGCTGAACCAGTCCCTCCTCGACGGAGTGATCTCGGGTTCGCTCGCGGTAGATGTCAACGAAGCCGGTGGCATCACCTTCAGCCAAGCCTAAAAAGACAAAAAAAACGCCCCGCTTGAGAAAGCTCAAGCGGGGCGTTTTTTGTTTTATATTCGCAGACGAATCACGTTCCAAGACGCCGCTGGAAGCGTGGCTTTGAGCGTCTCGCCGCTGACGGTTGCTCCGGTTGCCGCTTGCGGCACGACATTATCGGGGCTCTGCTCGGTGTTGACCGCTTTTAGATCGGCGTGGTGCATGGTAATCCACTCCATCACCTCAGCCTTGCCAAAGCCATGGAGCGTGGTGGTCAGCTCCAGTGGCTCGGTGAGGCTGCGGTTGATCGCAAAGATCGTTAATTCATCACCAGACTCGCTCACGACGGCAGATGTTGCCAGATACGGCGCTTTGTCGCGGCTTTTTGAGTCGTACGTGGGGGAGCTGATAGCGGTGCGCAGCGCGGTGCCACGCCCGTACTGGGAGCAGTGCTGGAGTGGGTAGAAGATGGTCTGCCGCCACGCGCCGCCACCAGGCCGGGTCATGATCGGCGCGATCACGTTCACAATCTGCGCAATACAGCCGATCTTGAGGCGATCTGCGTGTTTCAGCATCGCCAGTAGCATCCCACCGACCACCAGAACATCCTCCATGTTGTAGATGTCCTCAAGCTGGGGCCGGACATCGTCCCAGCGCGCCCCAAGCTGGCCCCAGTCGCCGCTGTGGTACCAGACATTCCACTCATCGAAGCTCAGGTTGACGGTCTTCTTGCTCTTCTTGCTTGCCTTCACCGCATCACAGAGCGCCACAGCCTCGGCGATAAAGTCGGCCATGTTCTCGGTCTCGGCCAGAAACGCGGGGGTGTCATTGGCGCGGTTGTTGTAGTACGTGTGCAGCGAGAGGTAGTCCACGTTCTCGTAGCTCTCTTGCAGCGACTCCCACTCCCACTTGCCGAAGCTGGCCATGCCGCGCCCCGATGAGCCACAGAGAATGGTCTCGATACGGCCATCCACCCACTTCATGAGCTTGGCTGTCTCGTTGGCGACACGCCCGTACTCATAGGCTGTGCGCGAGCCCATCTGCCAGGGGCCGTCCATCTCGTTGCCCAGACACCAGACCTTGATGCCATAGGGATCGGCCACACCGTGGCTCTTGCGCAGATCACTGAGCTGGGTGCCGCCGGGATGGTTGCAGTACTCCACCAAGCGCCGCGCATCGTCGGGGCCGCGTGTGCCGAGATTCACCGCCATCATCGCCTCGGAGCCCACTTTTTTGCACCAGCTCATGAACTCATTGGTGCCAAACTCGTTGGTCTCAGTGATTCCCCACGCCAGCTCCAGCCGCCTTGGACGCTCCGCGCGTGGCCCAACGCCGTCTTCCCAGTTGTAGCCGCTCACAAAGTTGCCGCCGGGGTAGCGGATAATCGGCATGGAGAGCTCTTTGACCAGCGAAATCACATCCTCGCGGAAGCCCTCGTTATCAGCCGTCGGATGGCCCGGCTCGTAGATTCCGGTGTAGATATGGCGTCCCAGGTGCTCCGCGAAGCCCCCGTAGACGCGCGGGTCGATCTCAGAGAGGACGAAGTCCTTGTCCAGTGTCAGCGTTGCGTTCATAAAGACAGTTTACAAAATAATCGAGGCTTATGCCAGCGTCACCTCATGTGCACCTGCCGTCACCGCACCGATCACGCTTGCAGTCTCACCCGAGGCGCGGAGCGTTGTGAGCGTGGCATCGGCGTGCTCGGGGGCGACCACGAGCACGAGGCCGACTCCCATATTAAACGTCCGGTACATGTCTGCCTCGGGGACATTACCGATGCTCTGGATACGCTCGAAGATGGGAAGCACCGTGAAGCTGGATTTCTGCACCACCGCGCCGCAGTTTTCCGGAAGCGAGCGGGGGATATTGTCGTAGAAGCCGCCGCCGGTGAGATGCGCCATGGCCTTGATAGTGTCGCCGGCGTCGAGAATCGGCAGGATCGCGGGGGCGTAGCAGCGGTGCGGCGCGAGCAGCTCGTCGGCGACCTCCTCCACCGGGAGCTTACCGATCTCAAATAAGACTTTTCGGGCGAGCGAGTAGCCGTTGGTGTGCAAGCCCTCCGACGCCAGCCCGATGAGTACATCACCGGGCGCTACTTTATCCCCCGTAATGATCTTGCTCTTGTCCACCATCCCGACAATGCAGCCCGCGATATCGTACTCGCCCTCTTGGTACATCCCCGGCATCTCCGCTGTCTCGCCGCCAATTAACACACAGCCACTCGTGCGGCAACCCTCGGCCAGACCCTTCACCACATCGGCTGCGACAATCGGGTCCAGCTTGCCGGTGGCGAAGTAGTCGAGAAAGAACAGCGGGCGTGCGCCCTGCACCAAAATGTCGTTGACACAGTGCCAGACCAGGTCGCGGCCCACGGTATCGTGCTTGCCGGTCATAAACGCCACTTTGAGCTTGGTGCCGACGCCGTCCATGCTGCTCACCAGCACGGGCTCGCGCATGCCGCCAAAGTTGGGCTGGAACATGCCACCGAAGCTGCCCACATCTGCCAGAACACCGTCGTTAAAGGTCGAGCGAATGTGCTGCTTCATCCGCCGCACCGCCTCGTTGCCCGCATCAATACTCACACCGGAATCAGCATAGGTCACGCTCATAAAACTAGCTCTCTTCTCCTCGAAAAGCCGGGTAGAGAGGCATTGGCTCTAAATCCGCCCAGCGCGTTTTCAGGATACCATATGGGCCTTTAGCAAATAGGACTTGTTTTGCGATAGAGAGAGCATCATGAACTTTACTCGGGCTATCTTTGGGAACGGACGCTTCGGCGGTGGCGTGGGCTGACAAGTTCAAGAGAATCTTGTGAGAAACCAGCTCCCGCCACGCGGTGAGAGCTGGATTTTTTGTTTTTCGGGCTTGTGGCTCAATTGGGTAGAGCATCGGTCTTGCACACCGACGGTTGCAGGTTCAAGTCCTGTCGAGTCCACTTTTCTGCGCAAGGACGACGCGGGGAGTTCCCGCCAAGTCCTCGCGCACTTCGATGTTAGTTAGCCCGGCGTCTGCAAAAAGCCGGGCGACGGCCTCCGCCTGTCCTTGTCCCACTTCTACCATCAGCCAGCCGCTAGGTCTGAGCCGTGCGGGGGCTTCGCTCGCCAGCCGCCGGTAGAGTGTCAGGCCATCGCTGCCCGAGATCGGATCAAAGAGCGCGGTGTGCGGCTCAAAGACGCCCACTTCCGGCTCTAGTGTTTTGGCATCTGCAGGCGCAATGTAGGGTGGGTTGCTGACAACTATCTCAAAGCGCTGCTCGGGCGGAAGGGGAGCCAGCAGATCACCGAGGCAAAACGTCACCGCCGCCCCATGTCGCGCCGCATTCTCCCGTGCCACGTCCAGCGCCGCCTCCGAGATATCCGTCGCCCAGACCTGAACGTCGGGCAAGAGCTTAGCCAGTGTGACCGCGATACACCCCGAGCCTGTACCAATGTCCAGCAAACCCTTCGCGAAGCCGGAGGGTGGTGAGCCTAAGCGAGCCGGGAGGTTTATTACCGCCTCGACCAGCAGCTCTGTCTCGGGGCGGGGGATGAGCACGGCGGGCGTGACGCGAAAACTCAGGCCGTAGAAGCCTCGCTCTCCTAAAATATAAGCCAGTGGCTCACGGCTGGCGCGACGGGCAAGCAAAGGCTCCAGGACGCTGGAATCTAGCTCTAGATCAGGGCGCAGTATAAGCTGCTCGCGAGTGAGGCCAAAGGCGTGCTGGAGGAGAAGCCGCGCTTCGGTGCGGGCCTCATCAGCGGCGATTCCAGCATCCGTGAGGCGCTGGGTGGAAGCGATCAGCAGGTCGCGGAGAGCTACCATGCGAGAGCAACCGCATTGCGGGCAGGGTGACGGGGCGGGTGGGGTTTGGTGGGGACACCTGCACCATGCATGTCGTCGTTGTTGGGGCCATAGCCAAGGATGCGTTGCTGGGCATCTTGGTGCTCTTGGGGTGTTCGGTAGACAAACCAGATGCTGGGCTCCGCATCGTCTGTCGTATCGCGCAGGATCAAGACATAGCGCCCCGGCAGGCGGGGATCGTCGCTGACGCCGCTGAGGGCATAGCCCCAAGAGAAGTAGCGTAGCTCTGTCAGCTCAGCAAAGCTACTTGGGTTTGGCGTGTCGTCGGCGTTGGGCTCCCAGCGCATTGGTCTTTTTCTCCTCTTGGGGCATTTTACCGTAGAATAGCCCCGATGACAGAGACAAACGTGGTGCGCTGGGGACGGATACTGGGGCTGGCGCTGCCGCTGATCGTGCTCAACACGGGCTGGATCGCCAACTCCGAGATGCGCACGAAAGTGACGGAGATCACGATCACGACGCTGTTTATCGGGGTGGCGTTTCTGCTGTTTCTGCTGAGCATTGCCAATGCGCTGGTGCGAAAACTCTCCCCACGCGCGGCACTGCGTCCCGCGGAGTTATTTGCGGTCTATGTCATGCTCTCGCTCAGCTCATCGGTGGCGGGGATTGGCAATCTAGGCTTCTTCACGCCGTTTCTCACCAATGCCTGGCGCTACGGCCCTGAGCGTGGCTGGGAGAAGTTCTTTCCGTATCTGCCTGGGAATCTGCTGGGCCCGCGCGACCCGGCGCGGCTGAAAGACTTCTACGAGGGGCACTCCAGCTTCTTCACTCGCGAGGCGCTGCTGGCGTGGGGACCTGTGCTCGCGTTCTGGGGCGTGTTTCTGTTTTTTCTCTTTGCGACGCTTCTCTGTCTGGCCTACTTACTTCGCCAGCGCTGGGCCGATCAGGAGCACCTGACGTTCCCCGTGGTCGCGCTGCCGCTGGAGCTCTGCCGCGAGGGCGTGCCGCTCTTTCGGAATAAATTGTTTTGGGCAGGCTTTGCGCTCCCCGCGTTCTTCTATACCCTCAACACGCTGGCTGGGATGTACCCGAGCCTGCCATCGCTGCCGTTTAACAAGCCCGTGGACCTAATGGCCTTAAATGCGCCGCCGTTTAGTGGTTTCGGGATGGTCGTGGCGCTGATCCATCCGTCCAGTATCGGCTTTGGGTTTCTGATCAACACCGACATGCTGCTCTCGCTTTGGGTGTTTCATGTGCTCAAGAAGCTGCTGAATTTCTGGGGTGTGACCCAGAACTGGCGGGACTTGGGCACGGACACGCAAAACGAGCACCCCGATCAGTTTCCGTTTATCCAGTTCCAGGCGTGGGGCGCGTGGTTGGTGGTCTGCCTGGCTGCGCTCTTTACCGCACGGCGCTACTTTTCCACACTTCCCCAGCAGCCTGGCGCACGGGTCGCACTCACAGGCGCGGCCATCGGGTTTCTGACCGTCTGGGCGATGCTGGTGCTCGCCGGTGCCCCGTGGTGGCTCCCGCTGGTGATCCTCACGATCTATGTTCTGCTCCAGCTCACCCTCGCCCGCCTGATCGCCGAGACGGCGGTGCTCTCGCCGCTGCTCAACTGGGTGGATCCGCAGAGCATGCTCACGACCCTGGCTGGAACCGCTGCGCTCTCCCCGACAGATCTGGCCTACACCGCGACTCTCTCTTGGTGTAACCTAGACTACCGCGCCGCGATAGCTCCCCAGGCGCTCCAAGGCTTTGTGGGGATGCGCCGCGTGGGCTCCCGCCTGCGCCCGTTCGCCCTCGCCTGCCTGCTCGCCCTTGCGGTCGCTATCGCCTCCGCCCTGCTCTGGGACATGCAGTTCTACCACGTGAACGGCGCGGCGACCGCCAATGTCAACCCCTACCGGCTTGGGATGGCAAGCTCCCCGTGGGCGCAGCTCTCGGGTTGGTGGGCTCGCAACCGCGCCCCGGACTCCCACGCTTGGCTCGGCGCACTCTTCGGCGCGGCCACGACGCTTCTGCTTGGCTTTCTGCGCACGCGCTTTATGGGCTTCCCGCTCTCGCCCGCTGCCTACGTGCTCAACCTCACCTGGGCCAACGAGCTCTTCTGGCTCGATCTGTTTATCGCCTGGGTGCTCAAAGCCAGTGTCCTGCGCTACGGTGGCATCAAGCTCTACCGCACCGCGCTCCCGTTTTTCCTCGGTCTCATCCTCGGCGACTTTGTCACGGGAGCGTTTTGGTCGCTGGTTGGCTTAGGATTGGGCGCGGAAATCTACCGAACCTTCCCAAACTAGCTAAGGTATAATTGGCTATGTCACAGCCGATCTCACGCCGAAAACTGGCGACCCTCGCCTCTGGGCTCTTTGTCGCCTCCCACGCCTCCGCGCAGACCCCGCCGGAGGGAGGCCCCACGGAGGCCCCGCTTACCCGCGACTACGACGCCCCCAAGTTCAAGCCGGGCTGGAAGAAGCCGCAGGTGAACCGCCAGCTGGCGCAGGACTTTATTATCTACGCCCACTCGGACTTGGAGATGGTCAAGAAGCTTTTGGAGAAAGAGCCTGGCTTGCTCAACGCCACCATCGACTGGGGCGGCGGCGACTGGGAGACCGGCCTCGGCGGCGCCTCGCACATGGGCCGCCGGGATATTGTCGAGTTCTTGCTAGAGCGCGGCGCCCGCCCTGACCTCTTCTGCGCCACGATGCTCGGGCAGCTAGAGACCGTCAAGGCGTTTCTCACCCTCCAGCCCAAGATGATCGACACCAAAGGCCCCCACGGCTTCACGCTCCACTGGCACGCCCAAGTCGGCGGGAAAAACTCCGAGGCGGTGCTGGACTACCTGCAGTCCATCAAGAAGCTGGAGCTCAAGCCCATTCCGTTTCTCAAGAAATAGCCGGCTTGTAGTACGAGTTTACCCCCGGCTGGCCCGTGAAGTTGGGGGCGTCGTGATCCTCGGCTCCGAGGTACTCAAGTGGCAGCGGCTGGCTCCGTCTCGGAGAGAAGCGCGGCGTACTGCGCTAATATCCCCAGCTTATCGCCGAGATAGTGGAGGCCATGCACACAGGTGATCAGCTCAAACGGCCCCTCCAGAGCGCACTCCGCCAGCGGACTCTCGATCAGGCGCAGATGCGAAAAGCTCTCGCCGCCATCGGCAAAGATCCAGCCACCGCGCCGGACGCCGCGCCTCCAGCCACTCCAGCGGCGAAAACCCCAAGTCTTTGGTGTAGCTATTGGCCCCCGAAAGCCCCCGCTCCCGGTTCATCGTCGAGTTCGCGACTACGGAGGATTGTGCCAGGGATTTATCGTCAAGAAGCATCACGACGGCGTAATTTTCACGACACCATCTTCTTGAAAGACAACCGTTAGTTCTGAATCGCTCAGAAGTGCTGTCCCTAACAAGGGACGGCGGCCCAGCGCGAGCAGCGCCACCTGGGTTACGTCACCGTTCCAGAGAATGGTGGCTATATGCACATCGGTCTTGACGTTATTATCATCCGCCAGATTCGCGACCATTTCCTGCAAGTACGGCAGCTCCAGTGCCGCGACGGCTTCAGGCGGTAACGTGAGTGCGCCCGCAAAACCGGTATCCACCACAAACTCAATGCTCAAGTTGGGTTTACCAGGAAGCACAAAAGTGACGTTCACAAGTGCCTGGAGATCATGAACAATCCCCTGCGTCACGCCACCGACCTCGTGAGGGTTCCTCCTAAGGCAAACGCTGCATTGTAGCCGATTCGCTTCCCGTAAATCGCAGCCCCAGGATGCTTTGCCTGCACCTGAAGACCCGCACGAACCGGATCAGCATCCACGGCGAAGTCACCAGTTTCGACATCAATGGAGACAATCTTGCCAATATTTTCGTCGGTCTCTACCAGAGCACGCACAGTAGCTTCGTAGAGCTCTTCCCCAAGGCGCACAATCTCGTCGCCAGAAAAACGCGGGTGTGGCATAGCAAACATCCTTTCACCTAGATT
>JAPLCP010000159.1 GCA_026392155.1 Armatimonadota bacterium
GAGCCACAGACAGCCAGGCAAGCGGAGGCAAAGACCGCCTGACGTTCCTGCTCTCCAAAACCGCACTGCTCGAACACATCAGCGCCTACATCCTCTCGGGCGACAACCCACGCCCCGCCCTGAGCGAGAAGGAGTCACCACCTGGACGACCCGGCCCGACAGCACCATGCAAGACGGAACCCCCGTCACCGTCCTCATGGCAACCGACGACAAAGACCCCATTCGAGGGAAGCCGCGCCGCACCTACGTCTTCGCCTACGGAAAGCAAGACAAGCTCCTGCGCCGCTTCTACTCCGAAATCTACCAGCCCGACGGCACCGTCAAGAAGCGCACCGAGACCTTCACCAACGTCCAGCTAAACCCAAACCTCGACGAGCGCCTCTTCGCTTTCGTCCCACCCCCCGGCTCCCAGCCCTTCAAGCCCGCCGCGTTCCCCCCCGCGCCCCTCGTCCCCTCCTTGCCCGAGAACCCCCCCGAAGTGCCAGACAGCCTACGCTTCCCCACCAACCCAGATACCTCTTCTGCCATTTGTTGCAACCGGAGACCTTTGTCCTGTGTCTGAGTGCCCATGCAACAACAACGACAGGAAATTTTCCTGGGGAAAGAGCCACTTCCCCGCTTTATTCAAGTGCTTGCACTAGTCATGTCCTTTGTGGTTCTTCTAGGCTGTGTGTTCCTTTTGACTGGCAAGCTCTCCGCGGTCGAGCTCTTTCGTCCCAACTACCAAGGAAAGAACGGTTTTGCTCAGGCAAGTGTCTGGCTGATCGGGTTTGCCATTATCTGCCCTGTCTTTCTGCTGACGCGCCGCCAGCACGCCTTTATATTTGTGGGATCACATGTTTCGGTAGAGAGAAACGGCGCACAGGTCTGGGCAGAGAAGTGTGCTGCCTGGCGCTGGCGCATCTCAGGGAAGAAAGACATTGTCGGCCTGGAGCTCCTCGACGATGCGGGCGAGGCGTATTTGGTGAAGCTGGGGGGGATTCCTTTGGGGACGAAGGAGCCTTTTGACGCTCTGGTACAGGCACTAACACAGGCAGGCATACAAGAGACCGACTTCTTTCGCAAGCGACTGCCCTTTACGAAAGACATTGCGGCTTGGGTTTGGACAGGACTTGCCCTCGCTGGAGCGGGCTTAATCATCTGGGTGGTTTGGTCGTCTTTGCATGCCTTCGACGGAGTCCGAGTGCCCGGTAGTGAGGCGGACGTGCAGCGGTATATGGAACAACCCCCGAAGCTGCGCCGCCGCGTGGTTCCGGTGCACCACTACCCAAGAGACAGAGAAACAAAGGGCGGAGAAAAAGGAACAGCCAAGCTATAATAGGGCAGGAGTTGACGACGCAATGGCGCACTATGTAAAATTGGGGGAGATTCCCCGCAAACGACACACGCAGTTCCGCAAGCCCGATGGCTCGCTCTACGCCGAGGAGGTTTTTGGGACGAAGGGCTTCTCGGGGATCGCCTCGATTTTGTACCATGCCAACTTGCCCACCCAAGTGGCGGAGTACCAGTATCTCGGGGATTTAACGCCCGAGACGCTGGAGTTCGAGCCGCTGCGCCACCGGCACCTCAAGACGCACCTGCTCAAGCCCGGCGACGATCCCATCGCCGGGCGCGTTCCGTTCTTAGTGAATAGCGATGTGCTTCTGGCCCTCGTGCGCCCGACGGAGCCGATGGCGTACTTCTACAAAAACGCCGACGGCGACGACTTGCTCTTTGTCCATGAGGGTACGGGCAAGCTCGAAACGCTCTTTGGGACGCTTCCCTACAAGCCCGGCGACTACTTAGTCATTCCCCGAGGCACGATCTACCGTGTGGTCTGCGATCCAGGCGCTACCACCATGCTCCTCACGGAGTCCGCCGCCAGCACGATCGAGCCGCCGGAGCGCTACCGCAATGAGTACGGGCAGTTTTTGGAGCACGCCCCGTTCTGTGAGCGCGACATTCGCGTCCCGGAAGCGCCGCTCTTTCACGACAAAAAAGGCCGCTTTGAGGTTCGCATCAAGGCACGCGGTCACCTCACGGCCTACTTCTACGACTTTCACCCACTGGACGTAATCGGCTGGGACGGCTTTCTCTACCCCTACGCCCTCTCCATCCACGACTTCGAGCCGCTCACGGGTAGCATCCACCAGCCGCCGCCCTCACACCAGACCTTCGAGGCCCATAACTTTGTCGTCTGTAGCTTTGTCCCCCGCATGCTCGACTACCACCCCGACGCCGTCCCGATTCCCTACAACCACTCCAATTTAGACAGCGACGAAGTCCTCTACTATGTCAATGGCAACTTCGCCAGCCGCCGGGGAATCGAAGTCGGCTCCGTCACGCTTCATCCCTCGGGCCTGCCGCACGGCCCCCAGCCCGGCGCGGTCGAGGCCAGCCTCGGCAAGACCCGCACCGAAGAGCTCGCCGTTATGGTGGATACGTTTCGTCCGCTGAAGCTCACCAAAGCCGCCCTCGCGCTAGAGGACGACAACTATCCGTACTCTTGGAAGCCGGTGATATAATCTTCCCATGCAAGTGCTGATCGAGACAATCCAAGATGGCGTTCATGCGACGGCGCTCTTGCCCTGGAAAGTGGTGGCAGAAGGGGCGACGGAGTCGCTTGCACTGGCGGAACTTCGTGCCGAGTTTGCACGCAAGATTCCGGCTGGGGCTCGCGTGGTAGAGCTTACGGAGCCGACTTCGATCTCCGAAAATCCCTGGATGGCATTTGCCGGGGACATGAAAGACGACCCCCTCTATGACAGCTGGCAGGAATCCATTGCGGAGTATCGCCAGCAGCAGGCTGATTCGGAAGAAGAAGTCCCCCTTAAAGTTGCATGACGCGCTTTCTTCTGGATACCGACACACTCTCTTTGTTTCGTCGTGGTGACTCCGAAGTTATTCGGCGGTACAGCGGGCGATTGCCTACCGCCGTCTTGCAGAGACCATTCCTTTTTTGGCAACATTTCGCATTCTCAACTTCACCGAAGCTGCCATGATTCGCTATGACGGCTTGCGTACACAAAAGCTGAATGTCGGGGCCAATGACCTCAAAATCGCCGCTATTGCGCTGGAGCATGGGCTGATTGTGGTCACACGCAACCAGCGCGACTATGACCGTGTCCCAGCTCTCGTCACAGAGAACTGGAGTCATCCTCAGGAAGCCTGAAATTTTTCAGGGGCAGGGATTTATCTCCTGCATCGCGAATTTTTGGCCATGAGTGATCTGACCCGTGAGAAGCTAAACCAAGCCGCCGCGATTGTGGCGCAGTCTGAGAGTGAGATAGATGTCTGGCTGACGTTTGTGCGTGAGACGAGCGGCATCGCCGATCCGTGCTTGCCGTTTTTGATGGAGGGCGGACTCACCTGGCAGAGTGCGCTTTTGGTGAGCAAGTCGGGCAGGAAAGTGGCGATCGCGGGCAACTACGACTTAGACGGCCTCGAAAAATCTGGCGACTGGGACGAGGTGATTGGCTACGTTCAAGGCATCCGTGAGCCGCTGGTAGATGCCCTTCAGGAGCTGATTCCACTGAGTGTCGCTGCGCCCAAGATCGCGGTGAACTTCTCGGAAAACGACGACAAGTGCGATGGCTTAACCCACGGGATGTTTCGCTTGCTGGAGCGCTACCTTGCCCACACGCGCTTTGCCAGCTCTCTCGTCAGCGCCGAGCCGATCATCCGTGCGCTCCGTGGCCGCAAGACGCAGACCGAGCTAGCCGCGATGCGTGGCGCAATAATAGAAACCGATAGATTGTTCGCCGAGGTGGCAGCACTGGCAAAGCCGGGGATCACGGAGCGCCAGATCGCCGACTTTGTGCAGGGCAAGATCGCGGAGCGTGGCCTAGGCTACGCCTGGGAGCAAGAGGGCAACCCGATTGTCAACTGCGGCCCCGACTCCGCCGTGGGGCACAGTGCACCGAGTGCGATTGCGCTGGCTCCGGGGCATATCTTGCACATGGATCTCGGTGTGGTGCAGAACGGCTACGCGTCGGACTTGCAGCGCTGCTGGTTCGTGGGCAGTGAGGTCCCCGAGGCGATCTCGCGGGCACACGCCGCCGTTCTCGGCGCGATTGAGGCGGGCTTTGCGGCGCTGAAGCCGGGCGTGAGTGGCTGGGAGGTGGACGCGGCGGCGCGGAGCTTCTTGGTCGCGGCGGGCTACCCGGAGTATCTGCACGCGCTGGGCCACCAAGTCGGGCGCGTCGCCCACGATGGCGGCGGACTTCTCGGCCCGTGCTGGGCACGCTACGGCGAGACGCCGTACTGGCCGGTGGAAGTCGGACAAGTCTACACCCTGGAGCTGGGAGTCGCCGTCGAGGGGCACGGCTACTGGAGCCTGGAAGACATGGCCGTCGTGACCGAGGGTGGGGCGCAGTGGCTCTCGACACCGCAGAAGGAAATCTGGCTTCTGTCGCCGAATGACTGAGCCATGTTACAGGGAATTGAGAGACTCGTAGATTTAGTCGGGGTGCGCAGTAGCGCTCTGACCGGCACGGACAACGACGGTATCGCGGTAGCACTGGTGAACCGCGATGTGGCGGCCCTCGCAGCCACGGATGGTCACTTTGCAGGGACGATGCGCGATGGACAGACCATTCGCATGGCCCGCACGATTGGCGTCCCACTGCGCTACTTTGTCGCCAAGATGTTCCACGGCCCGTTTCTGGTCACCGCCGACCGGATGGACACGATCTACGACTGGTGCGTCAGCCAGAAAATCGGCTGGCAGTTCGACCCCACCTACACCCGCATGGTACCCGCGCACTACTTAACCGAGATCGAGCAGATCGGCTGCCCCGACCCGGCTCCAATCTACACGCGCTTCTGGGAGCCTGAGGTGGCAAGGGGCGGTGAGGACATCGAGGCGCTGGGGGTGGCCTATCTCACGGCGGCGTATGAGGCGACCAAAGGCTGGCTCGCGACGCTGCCAAGTGCTGCACAAGTGGGGATTGCGTTCTCCGGGGGCATTGATAGCACGAGCGTTCTGTTGCTGGCCCGAAAGGCCATGAGTGAGCTGGGCCGGAGCCCCGATTTGATTCGTGCCTTTACGCTTGACCTGCACGAAGGCAAGGGCGCGGATGCGGCGCAGGCCGAGAAGATCGTCACGGATCTGGGCATTGCCCACACCTGGGAGCGTGTCACCGTGCCCGCGTCGGAGTACAACTTGCGCGAGGCGATTACCTGCATCGAGGACTACCATCCCCTCGATGTGGAGTGTGCCGCCGCCGGAATCGCGCTGCTCAAAGCCGTCCGTGAGCGCTACCCCGAGCTGCTGTACTTCATGGACGGCGACGGTGGCGATGAGAATGCCAAGAGCTACCCGCTCGAAGACTCCGATCTCACGCTCAGCTCGATCCTGCGCAACCCACTGCTCTACCAGGAAGGCTGGGGAATCGATGCGATCAAGCACAGTGCGACCTACTCCGGGGGGCTTTCGCGCGCCTACATCCGCACCTTCGCGCCCGCCCAGCGCTACGGTTTCACCGCGTTCTCCCCGTTTACCGTGCGCTCCGTGATGGCAAAGGCCGTCGCCATTCCGTTTCCCACGATTCTGAATGGCTCGCTCGAGCGTCTCTACAGCCTCAAGGGCGAGCTGGTGGCAAGTGGCGTCAAGCACGTCACGGGAATCGAGATGCCCGTCTCGATCAAGCGTCGCTTCCAAGATGGTGCCCGCGCCGCTGTGGCAGGCGATACGGAGAACAACTCGTACTACAAGGCGTGGCGTGTTAGCAAAGCCTGGTGCCGCCAGATCTTCCTGCGCCAGTGGGAAGACAAGCTCCGCGCCGCCTGGGAGGAGCAGGAGCAGCTCTCCGGTAACTTCGTGCCCGGAGTGCTTGAGCCCCTGCTGCAGTGAACCCTCCTTCGTCGAGGGAGGGTGGCTTGAAGTGAGGGACGAACGAAGAGCCGGGTGGGTTCTGGAGTTATAGAAACTTCGACCAGCGGTAGTCTTTGGGCTTGACCACTTTCTTGTTTGCCTCGTCAATCGCCAGCTCGGCCATGGCATTGACGATCCAGGTGAAGTTCTCCGGCCCCACCGAGTCGTAGTCGGCATCGGGAGCGGGGTTGAGGAAGTCAATGGCGTAGGGGATGCCATCTTGGACGGCAAACTCGACCGTGTTCATGTCGTAGCCCAGCGCGTTGCAGAGCTTGAGGCAGTCGCTGGTGAGGCGCTCTTCCATCGCAGGATCGAGTGGTGGGCCGTCTTGGACATAGCGGCGCTCGTGGGGCAGGCGGGGATCATAGCGCATGATGTGGACGTTTTTCTTACCGATC
This sequence comes from Armatimonadota bacterium, assembly GCA_026392155.1. GTDB lineage: Bacteria > Armatimonadota > Armatimonadia > Armatimonadales > Armatimonadaceae > Armatimonas. Next base: position 6,253 of record JAPLCP010000159.1, read on the forward strand.
ACATAGCAACGGAAGTAGTCCGTAAACTCCACACTCGACTGGAGTGTCATGCACAGGTCGCCCGTCTGGTCATAGGCAGCGAAAAATTCCTCAGGGGAGTGGACTTTGTAGACATGCTTCCAGCCACCGCCCGAGTAGGGCTTTAAAAACGCGGGAAAGCCAATGTAGGCAAAAATCTCCTCAAAGTTCAGAGGATAGAGTAAATTGCGGAGTGACTGCGCCGAAATATCCGGTGGGTGCTGCTTGTGGGGCAGGAGCGCGGTCTTCGGGATCGCGACTCCGAGCTTGTGAGCCAGCGCGTAGTTGAAGAACTTATCGTCGGCAGTCCACCAGAACGGGTTATTGATCACGGTGACGCCCTGCATCACGGCGTGCTTGAGCACCGCACGGTAGAACGGGACGTCTTGCGAGATGCGATCCACAATCACGCGGTAGTCATAGACCTGCTCCATCGTGATCGCCCCGATACTCAGGCTCTCCGCCTGGATCGTGCCTCCACCAAGCTCATTGATCTTGGCTACCAGTGCGCCGGGAAACGTGTTCTCTCGGCCATACAAAACGCCTATTTTCTTCATGACTACCCTCCAGAGTTATTGTACCCAGTTATTCTCAGGACAGCAGATTTGGTCTCAGGAGGCTGAGGGATTGTCACCGGCAATCCCGACAATGGGACTCCTGACAGTATCGGCCACGGGCTACTCACATCTCTCAGCAGGGGGATTGGCGTCCTCAGACCCGCGAGAAATTCCTGGCTGCCCTCCACTCGAATAGGCCATTTCGTAGAGTTAGGCACCGAGATTCTGAAGTAAGCTTGACGAGAAGCCTCAGGTGCGAAGCCTGAACCAAAGGAGTTCTGTGATGGACCTTGCTGATTCCGTCTCCACTACTGATTTTGTTCGCGATTTCTGCCAGATTTCCCTGAGGGATGTTCCACTTGTCGGGGGGAAAGTCGCCTCGTGTGGCGAGCTGTTTAACACGTTTTCCGCAAAGGGAATCGGAGTGCTGGACGGTTTTGCCGTTACCGCCGCAGCCTATGTCGCGTTTCTGGCCGCCGATGGTCTGGGCGACCGAATCACTGCTGCCCTTGCCCCTCTGGAGGATGCCGACCCAGACGATATTCCGACCCTTGCTGCCTGCGGGAGTGCTGCCCGAGGTGCCGCGCTTGCGACCCCGCTGCCACCAGAGCTGGGCGATGCGGTTCGGGCCGCCTACCGCTCTCTCTGCGCAAGGCTGGGGAGCGAGCCCGCCCTCGCCGTCCGCTCGTCGGCCACCGCGGAAGACCTGCCCGACGCCTCGTTTGCCGGACAGCACGAGTCATACCTTAATATCCGAGGTGAGGACGCTCTCCTCGATGCCGTGCGGGCCTGCTTCGCGTCTTTGTTTACCGACCGTGCGATTACCTACCGGACGACGCGCGGCTACGACTGGTGCAAGATCGCGCTCGCGGTCGGTGTCCAGCCCATGGTGCGCTCCGATATGGGAGCGGCAGGCGTGATCTTTACCCTCGATCCCGAGACGGGCTTCCGCGATACGGTTGTCATCTCAGGGGCATATGGCCTCGGTGAGTATGTGGTTCAAGGGGTCGTCACGCCCGATGAGTGGACGGTCTTCAAGCCGACACTCACTGAGGGGAAGGCTCCCATTGTCGGGCGGCGGCTAGGTTCCAAGGCCGTGCGTCTGGTCTACGGCGAGGGCACCGCGACCCACCGCGAGGAAACCCCGCTCTCGCAGCGGAGCCGCTTCTGCCTCCACGACGACGAGGTCGTTCTGCTGGCGACATGGGCGTGTGAGGTCGAGCGGCACTACTCCGCTCTCGCGGGGCACCCGCAGCCGATGGATCTGGAGTTCGCCCGCGATGGCGAGACCGGAAAGCTCTTTCTGCTCCAGGCGCGCCCTGAGACCGTCCACTCCGTTCGTGCCGCAGGGGGCGTGACGGTTCCTCTCTACCACCTCGATAGTCCGCCGCCCGCATCGCTCGCCCGTGGACAGGCGGTGGGTGAGAAGATCGCGTCAGGTGTCGCTCGAATCGTGCGGGATGTCTCGGAGCTAGCCTCGGTGCGCCCTGGCGACATCCTGATTACGGAGCGTACCGACCCTGACTGGGAGCCGATCATGCGCCAGGTCGCCGCGATTGTGACGAATCAGGGCGGACGCACGGCCCACGCGGCGATTGTCTCACGGGAGCTGGGGCTGCCCTGCATCGTGGGCTGTGGCAACGCGACTGAGGTCGTCCCCGAGGGCACGCCGGTGACCGTGTGCTGCTCGGAAGGTGTCGAGGGGCATGTCTACCCTGGAAGCCTGCCATTCCGCATCGAGACGATTGCACCGGGCGAGCTGCCGAGCACGACGACCAAGATCATGCTGATTGTCGGTGATCCTTCTCAGGCGTTCGGGCTGGCGGCGCTGCCGGTTGCAGGGGTCGGGCTGGCGCGGATGGAGTTTGTGGTCACGAACCAAATTGGCATTCATCCGATGGCGCTCGTGCGCTACCCCGAGCTCGTTGATGAGAAAACTGTCGCGGCAATCGCCCGGCGGATCGGCGACGAGGACCCGCGCGCCTTCTTCGTCCGGCAGCTCAGCGAGGGAATTGGGCAGATCGCGGCGGCGTTCTATCCCCGCCCCGTGATCGTCCGGACGAGCGACTTCAAGACAAACGAGTACGCGCGGCTCCTCGGCGGGCAAGAGTTCGAGGAGAGTGAAGAGAACCCAATGCTCGGTTTTCGGGGAGCATCGCGCTACTACGACCCGCGCTACGCCGATGGGTTCGCACTAGAGTGTGCGGCGCTGGCGCGGGTGCGCGGCGAGCTGGGCCTGACCAATGTCCGGGTGATGATCCCGTTCTGTCGAACCCTCAAGGAGGCCGACTTGGTGCTAGAGGCGATGGCGCGCGATGGGCTGAAGCGTGGAGAGAATGGTCTTGAGGTCTGGGCGATGTGCGAGATTCCCTCAAACGTCTTGCTCGCCGAGGAGTTTTTAAAACGCTTTGATGGCTTCTCCATCGGCTCGAACGACCTGACCCAGCTTATTCTCGGGGCGGATCGCGACTCGGGGATTCTCTCTGCCCGCTTCGATGAGCGGGACGAAGCCGTCAAGCTGGCCATCGCCAGCGTCATTGCGACGAGCCTGCGGGTCGGCAAGCCCATCGGCCTCTGTGGCCAGGCACCGTCCGACCATCCTGAGTTTGCGGCGTGGCTGGTCGAGCAGGGGATCACGTCGATCTCACTCGCTCCAGACGCTGTGGTGAAGGCAATCCTTGCGGTTGCTGAGGCGGAAAAATCTAAAAAATCTTAGTTTCTTAGTATCTTAGGGGGAGGTGTTCTGATGGAAACAATGCGAGCCAATGTATTTCATGGGGTGAACGACATTCGTGTGGAAGAGGTGCTGCGCCCACGGGCGGGGTTTGGGGAGGTGGTCATCAAGATCACGCTGACGACGATCTGTGGCACGGATCTGCACATCTTGCGGGGCGAGTATCCGGTGAAGCCTGGCTTGGTGATTGGCCACGAGCCTGTTGGCGTGATCTCGGAGCTGGGGCCGGGTGTCACGGGCTACGACGTCGGAGATCGGGTGCTGGTGGGGGCGATCACGCCGTGTGGGCAGTGCCGCGCCTGCCTCTCGGCGCACTGGGCTCAGTGTGGTCACGGCGACGATACCCAGGCGCTGGGCGGCTGGCGCTTTGGCAACACGATCCATGGCGCACAGGCCGAGTACCTTCTGGTGCCCAATGCCCAGGCGAACCTCGCCAAGATCCCCGATGGCGTCACCGACGAGCAAGTGGTTCTCCTCGCTGATATCGCGTCCACGGGCTTCTCAGGGGCGGAGTCGGGCGGGGTGAAGATTGGCAATACGGTTGTCGTCTTTGCGCAAGGCCCGATTGGGCTCTGCGCGACCGCGGGGGCACGTCTGATGGGCGCATCGCTGGTGATCGGGGTGGACGGCGACCCGCACCGGCGGGAGGTTGCCCGGAAGATGGGAGCCGACATCGTGCTCGACCCGGCCAACCAGGATGTTGTCGCGGAGATCAAGCGGCTGACGGGCGGCGGTGTGGATGTGGCGATTGAGGCGCTGGGGCTTCAGGAGACATTTGAGAACTGCCTGCGTAGTCTGCGGCCGGGTGGGACACTCTCCAGCCTCGGGGTGTACTCTGGCAAGCTCCAGATGCCCTACGATGCCTTCGCGGCGGGCCTGGGTGACATCCGGGTGGTGACGACGCTCTGCCCCGGCGGGAAAGAGCGCATGCGGCGGCTGATCGAGACCGTTCGTGCAGGGCGTGTGGATTTGACACCGCTCCTGACGCACTCGTGCACGCTCGACGAGATCGTGGGGGGCTACGACCTGTTTGGCTCCCGCCGCGACAATGTTCTCAAAGTCGCCATCCGTCCGTAGCGCTGAGAGACGGTTTAAGCGAGCTGGATTTGTAGGTGGTTCGCCACGGAGCGAACCCCGGGAAGGTGCGCGACGGATTCAAAGGGGGAGTCGAATATCAGGGCATCTAGTCTTTGAAGATTCGTGGTGTCTCGGACTTCAGGTACTCCACGAGAGTAGGAGGCTGGTAGTCAGTTAGGACGGTTAGGCGTTTGGTGACGACCTCATGGAGTCCCTCTTCGGAGAGCTTGCCGATGGGGCGGTCTATGGTTTTCCAGAGAGAGTAGAGGAACCCGACAGAGTTGTCAATCGGCTCATGGCAGGCATCCGCGCTGCTGCTGGAGGCTTTTTGGGCATCGAATCGGAGCCCCGCACCCTCAGCGCGGGACTGCATCCAGCGCAGGGCATGGCTGGAGAGACCACTCTGGGAGTACCCACCACCGACTTGGGTGTGGACACCCGGAAACCAGGCTTGCTCCAGGGTCTGCGTTCCCACGCCTGCTGGTTGTTGCTCCCAGATCGCGGGGGCAAAGGGCTTGCGGCGGTCGTCTATGGAGAGAGCTTGGTAGGCGAAACGTACACGGGTGCTGAGCTTGACATCGTGGAACTGGACACTCCGATTCAGCCCCAGCCAGGTCGCCCAGTCGGTGGGGATTCCTAGCGCACCGACCGTGTCCCAGACTCCGATAAAGTGGATCGTGGGTTCGACGGAGTAGCGTGCTCTGTAGGTTGTGGGAATCTCGTGGTCGGGGTGCAGGTCGTTGCGGTAGAGGTCGTAGGCGTTGTCTACGAGGTTGAGGTTCTCACTCTTGAGCAGGCCAGCCTTGCGAATAAACCCCGAGAGCGACCGGACGGTATAGGCTCCTCGGCTGAAGCCAAAGAAGTAGAGCTGGTCGCCGGGCTGGTAGTTTGCCACCAGGAACCGGTGGGCTTCTTTGATACGGTCGGAGAGTCCCTTCCCCATAATCCCACCAAGGAGCCGGTCGAGGAGACTGCCCTGCGTCCCAACGCCATCGAAGTACTGGACAAGCTGGTCGCTGTCGCTTGTAAGCCAGCGGCTGAGCTTGATAACATTGGTCTGGTTGGGGGACTCTTTGGCATTCCAGGTGCCGTCGCAACAAATCACGATCTTTCTCATCGTTGGTATTTCCTATCTCTTGGGGAATGGGGATTTAGCGAAAAGTGCTTTCCTGATGCCACTTCAGGTACTCGGTGGAAGGGCGATCTTCGTATTTGTTAGGCAGAACATCCTCCAGGAGCTTCTGCCCCTGGAAGCGGTAGTACTCCTTGCCATTGTTGTAGGTTTCCTTGATACGCTGACTCACCTCGACACGGTAGTCGTCGGTGAGGGTCAGCAAGCCGCGATCAAAGAGCAGGTGCAGGTCGGCGCGCAGGAGCAAGCCGTTCTGAAGCTCATGCGGTCCCTGCTGGCTGTAGGGTTTGATATGCGCCGCCGTGAGCACGGGGAGCGTCTTCTCCCCCGAGATGGCACAGCGCCGGTGGTAGGCATCGGTGACCAGTACCCGAAACGCCCCTTGTCCAAGGCGCTGCTTGCCCAGCACCAGCTTGTAGGCGTCTTTCTCACTTTGCTCGTACTGGAGGTTCAGAGCGGGCTGCGTGGGCTGTGCGGGTTGTGGAGCGAGCTGCGCGGCGACGCTCATCCAGAGGGCATCGCCGATTGGGTCGGCAGTGCTGTAGACTTTGCCACGGACGATCTCACGGCTCCAGTTCGAGGGCGAGGGGATGAGCTGGCTGTCCTCGAAGAAGAACGGCTCGGTGAGCACGACGCACCCGATGACAGGATCTGGCTCACTGACGCCTTTCTTGTACTTGGTGACGCGCTTATGGCAGGTGGCGTAGTCGGGAGCGCCGTTCTTCTCGCCAAACGCCTCCCAGGCAAGCGAGAGCGGCAGGGCAGAGTAGCGGACGAAGAACCCACCACCCGCCACGACGTTGTAGGGACTGTGGAGCTTGAAGAGAAATGGCTCCCCTGGCTGGAGGGCGGCGAAGCCTTGCTTGCTGCTGGGGAACCAGAAGTTTACTTCGTCTGGCTTGCGCTCGCGCAGAAAGCCGAACCACTCATGATCTGTGACACCGACGTAGAAATTCATGACGTTTCTCTCTTGCTAGGTGAGACGGGCACGTTCCCGGTCCAGCTCTCTGCGTAGCTCTTCCTCACTGGGGAGGATCAGCTTGTACTTGGTGGCGAAGAGCTGCTCGTTCTCGTGGAGGACGGAGTAGCGCACCACCGAGGCATCTTTGTCGGAGCAGAGGATGATCCCCACCGTTGGGTTGTCACCCTCGCCGCGCCGCAGGTCATCGTACATGCGGACGTACATATCCATCTGGCCGATGTCTTGGTGGGTGAGTTCACCCGTCTTCAAATCGAAGAGGACGAAGCACTTGAGCAGGTAGTTGTAGAAGACCAGGTCGATGTAAAAGTCCTTGGACTCGGTGCTGATGCGCTGCTGCCGGGCGACAAAGGCAAAGCCCTTGCCCAGCTCCAACAGAAACGCCTGAAGCTGGTCCATGAGGGCTTGCTCTAGGTTCGCTTCCAGCAAGCGACCCGCACCAGGTAGCCCGAGGAACTCCAGCAGGACAGGGTCTCGGACAAACTCGCGCAGCGTGCGCTCGGTTTTCTCTTGTGCTTCCTGCTCTATGGCGGCGCGATCTTGGCTGGCGAGGAGGCGCTCGTAGTAGAGCCGCCCGATCTGTCGATCTAGGTCACGGGTGTTCCAGTTCTGGTCGGCGGCTTCGTTCATGTACCAGAGCCGCGCGGCTTCGCTCTCGATCCGGGAGAGAGTGCGGTAGTGCGTCCAGCTCAATTCGGTACGCAGTGCGTTCCGAATCGGGAAAGCGCTGTAGAAGGCACGCATGTGGCGCAGGTTGCGCTCATCGAAGCCACTGCCAAACTCGGCGGTGAGTGCCTCGGCGAGCTGGGGGAGGAGGCGCTTGCCGTAGGCGGCTCGCGCCGCGCCGCCTTGCTCGAACTCGACGATGTGCCGCCCGATCTCCCAGCAGGTCTGTACCTGGATAACATCCACAGCACGCAGGGCACTCTGGCGTGCCGAGACGATCAGGTTCCGTAGCTCGCCTAGAAGCGCCGCCAGCATGGTTTCGTCGGTCAGTGCATCGCTCACGTGTTATTCCTCCACCTGCGCCGGGGGCGAGACGAAGTTTTTGATCTCCCCGGTCGCCTCCAGCACGACGCGGTACTGCACGCGCCCCACGGGAAGCGCGAGGGTGAGCGGGCTGTCGTCGTCGGAGGCACCCAGGTCAGGTGCGGGGGGAGTCTCGGCGCTTGCCTTCTCCTGATTGGCCATCTCCCCGCCGCTGAGACGGCGACCCTCTTCCCCTTGCACTCGTTCCTCGTTGGGAAGAGGGTTTGGCGTGGCGCTGGCATCGTCACTACCGCCCCCCTTCGCAGCGAGGGACGAGCGAGAGCCGTGCGCGGGGGGCGGGTCGAGTGGGGAGACGAAGTGCCCGGCGGCCATCTGGTCGTAGATTTCCAGGATGCAGTCGCGGGTGCGGTAGGTGCCGTGGGCGGCTTCGGACTTGCTACGGCGAAAAAATCCGCTACAGCGTGCATCCAGTCTGCCTATCTCCACTAACTCATCAATGAGCTGAACAAGAGGCTCCGGCCAGAGCGCTCCTTGCCCCAGTTCGTTCTCAACGTATCTCGAGATTTGAGATTGTTTGATATTTAGAAAACTGTGAATGTATTCACCGAAATCGTTAACAAGTTGCTGCCGCAGTAGAAACATAGCAATACCAAATTCGTTGCTACTGTGGCGTTTTCCTGCTCGTTAGGAATGGTTAAAAATTGTCAATGCAGGGAGGTGGTGAGCTTATCGGAAAATTCGACTTTTCCTTAGCGAGGAGGACAACGTCGTATTGTGTCTATTGCACGGATTTGAGTCAAGTTGCCTATAGCATGATGAGGTGTGGTATAAAGCAAACGATTGTTTGATGATTCCATATCTGACCATGATTCTCTATATCCACATATCAGGGCTCCTGTCTCTGGCATCTGCTCGCGTGTCTGCTCAGGAAATCGGACTTGTCCCAATTGCTGTCGGTGAGGGGAAGGTTATCCGGGACGCCTCGCCACAGGCACGACATTCTGGGGTACACGTTGGCCAGAGCGTCCTGCGGGCCCGCCGTCTCTGCCCGATGCTTTTGGTCGTCCCACTGGAGCAGGTAGATCCACGCCCGCTCTCACACTGCCTCTACGATGTGCTGGCTGAGTTCTCACCGACTGTGGAGCCGGTCGCACCCGATGCAGCCTATGTCGTGCTGGAGAGGGGAGAGGAGCCTCTGGTTCACCGTCGCCTAGCTGAGGCATTTCCTGAGCTCTCTCCCGTTCTCGCTACAGGCTCCTCGAAACTCATCGCCCGAACACTGGCGGAGTCTGGAGTGGCTGCTTTTGACCTTGCCCCTTCACACTTCCTCTGGCCAGAGGACGCTGCCATCACCGGGAAGCTGGAGCGTCTTGGTCTACATACTACGGGCGAGGTCGCTCACACTGGGGAGACGGCGCTGCGCTACCAATTCGGCCACAAGCTCGGCAGTCTGCTCTACCGCCGCGCCCAGGGGCTAGATGGAGATCCCGTTCGCCCCCTCTGGCCGCTCCCAACCATTGACCTTACCTGCCGCTTCGACTTGGAGCCGCTGGAAGATGCCACCTGCCTCGACGTACACATTGTCGCGCTGGCACGGCAAGGGGCAGGAGAGCTGACCCAGCTCCGTCGCTACGGGCGTATGGTGGCGCTTGCTGTCGAGACTGAGCGCGGCAAGAGCGAGCACTCCTGGCGTCCCCCGTGGCCGATTCAGTCACCCGCGGAGGTTGTCAGTGCTGCCCGCCGCCTGCTCACGCTCCAGCAACCCCGCTCCCCGGTAACTGCCCTACGCCTTACCATCGCCGAGCTGGAGCTACCACAAGCCGAGTCCCTCTCGCTCTTTGACAGCGTCGGGGTGGAGAATCAGCGACGCTTGGAAGCTGCCAAGCGGTTCGTTGTTGCCCGCTACGGCTCGAAGGCACTGACCACACTGGGCAAAGTCCCCGTTGCTCTCCGAGACCGACGCCGCGAGCTGGTACGGGAGGCAACTAAGAGATGAGCCGAATCCTTGGGCAGCCTGTTACTGTCGTCACGAACCCACAAGGTGCTCCCTGCTGGGTGAGTGGCTGGGAGGTACTGCATGTCCATAGCCACCACCGGGAGTGGATCGGGGCGCTGGAAGGCGAACCAGAGCGTGATGTCTGGAAAGTCGAGACGGCACGAGGAATCCTGGAGCTGCACCATGTCCAGAATAGCTGGATGCTCGCCAAGGAAGAGGACTA